>DATIMO010000519.1:0-16682 GCA_035475215.1 Acetobacteraceae bacterium
TGGCTCGCGGGTTTTGGTGCCGAGGCCGGCGGGGATGCGCTGGTCGCGCTCGAAGCGGTTGCCCTTGCCGACTTCTTTCTGGCGTTCCCGGCCGCGCGCTGAGGCGTCGTACAGGACCTGCACCTTGAGCTGCTTCTGATCGATCTGTTCAACGAGCGGTTCGGGGATGAAGATTTCCACGGATATCTGATCTCCGTCGCGCTTCTGGGCGGCTGTTTCTGCCGGATGCCTGCTGAGGAATTCGCGGACCGCCTGTTCCGGTCCGGTTATTCGGACGGCAACTATCTTCTGATGGGGTGCCTGTGCCATGGGTGGTCCTCCCACGGCAGCGTAGGGCGGATCAGGTCGCGCGTGCCACAAGAAAAACCTGGGATGTTTCATCCGAGATGAGAACGTGACGCGGGACGGATCAGGTCGTGGATGTGGCGGGCGGGGATGGCCGGTGCAGGGCCGGCCACGACGATTGGGGGCGGGCGGTTTCGCCAATCGTGCGTTTCGGGTATGCGCGACCGCAAATGCGCATCCTGTTCGTCACGTCCAATCGAGTCGGCGATGCGGTGCTGTCCACCGGGTTGCTCGACCACCTGATTCGTCGCCATCCAGATGCGCGGATCACTATCGCGTGTGGACCGCATGCCGAGGGGGTGTTCGCCCGCATGCCGCGGCGGGAGCGCACGCTGGTGCTCGACAAGCAGCCGTGGAACCTGCACTGGCTGCCGCTGTGGGGCTGGGCAGCGGCGCGCCGCTGGGACCTGGTGGTGGATATCCGCGGCTCCGCCCTTTCGTACATGGTGCGGACGGCCCAGCGGGCTGTGATGCGTCCGCGCCCGGGGCGCAAGACGGCGCAGCTTGCAGCGCTACTGGGGCTTGACCCGCCGCCACTGCCCGTCGCCTGGACCAATGCGGAGGATCGGGCCAGGGCCGCGGCGTTGCTGCCCGCCCGCCGCCCGGTGATCGCGCTTGGCCCGACCGCGAACTGGCTGCCGAAGGTCTGGCCGGCGGAGCGATTTGCCGCTCTGTTCCGCATCATAACAGCCGAGCTTCTGCCCGACGCGGTGCCCGCCGTGTTTGCCGGACCCGGAGCGGATGAGCGGGCGATGGCGGCGCCCCTGATCGCCGCACTTCCGGATGCAATCGACCTGGTCGGCCGCCTGTCGCTGCCAGAAGCCGCGGCCTGCCTGGCGCGGGCGGCGCTATACGTTGGCAACGATTCCGGCCTGATGCATCTGGCTGCCGCGGCGGGATGTCCCACGCTCGGCCTGTTCGGTCCGACGCCGGTGGAGGAATACGCCCCGGCGGGCCGATGCACCGCGGCGGTCGTTGCGGGCGGACCGTCCATGCTCGACCTGACGGTCGCCGACACTCTGGCGGCGGCCGCGCAACTGCTGCAGAAGGAGCCGACCCCCGCCCTGGTGTCGGCGTGGCAGCAATGACCTATGCGCCCGGCACGGCCCATCGCACCGCCTGACGACGCGTCGCTGCATCAGGCGGCGCTGGCGTATCTCGCCCGGTATGCGGCGACAGAGGCGGGATTACGCCGGGTGCTGGATCGCAGGGTGGATCGGTGGGCGCGGACACTGGAGCCCGATGAGGCGGGCCTCGCACGCGAGGCGGCGCGCGCCGCGGTACGGAGTGTCGTGGCGCGGTTGGTGGCGGTCGGGGCAGTGGACAACGCAGCGTTCGCGGCGACCCGGGCACAGCGGCTGATGCGGGCCGGGCGGTCGCGTCGCGCGGTGGCGGCGCATCTGGCGGCCAAAGGGGTCGATACCGAGACCGCGCGCGCCGCGTTGGCCGGGGATGACGAATCCGAACTCGCTGCCGCGGTGGCACTTGCATCGCGCCGTCGCGTCGGCCCATTCCGCACCGCATCGGTGGACGAAGCGGGGATTCGGCGAGAGCTTGCCATGCTGGCCCGCGCCGGGTTCCCGCGTGACGTTGCGGTGCGCGCACTGCACATGGAACAGGGTGAGGCCGACGCCATCCTGCGTCGTTTGCGCCAGGGGTGATGCGAATGAGCGGGTACGACAGCCGCGCCGATACGTTGGCGCATATCCACGCGGTGCGCGACAGGCTGGAACGCTTTGCAACCGAATTGCTGGCGCGCGGGCGCGTGCACGATGCGAGCAAATTCAGCCCCGCGGAAAAGCCGGTGCTGGACGAGGTGCTGCCGCTGCTGGTGGGCGTTGCATATGGCTCGGCCGAATGGCAGGCGGTGCTGGATCGGGCCAAGCCGCTTCTTGAGCATCATTACCGGCATAATTCGCATCACCCGGAATTCTATCCCGAAGGCATCGCCGGGATGGACTTGTTCGACGTGGTGGAGATGCTGTGCGACTGGATGGCAGCGGCCCTGCGCAATCCGGCCGACGGCGTGAAGCTGGATCACAATGTCAGGCTGTTCGGGATCGAGCCTCAACTTGCCCGCATCCTGGCCAACACTCTGGCGCGATGGCCTGGGCGGTCCGCCGACTGAGGCGTCGGAAAACGTCGCTTCGGGCAAGTCGGGTGGGGTAGCATGGGAGACGGCCGACCGAGGCGCATTGCACGGGAGGGTTCGATGGCCATTCGCAAACTGCTGTTGCCAGTGCAAAGCACCGCTACCGCGGAAGCGGCGCTCGCCACTGCGCTGCTGATCGCACGGCTGTGGCACGCGCACCTGTCGGTGCTGCATGTCGCAGCGGATCGTCAGCGGGAAAATGCCGTGCGGGCGGTATTCGAACGCGTGATGGCCGCGGTGGACATGTCGGTGGCGGATCCGGCGCCGGGGGCCGATCGGGCGACCGCCAACTTTACTGCGGTGGTCGGGCGGGAGGCAGACAGCGTGGCGTATCAGGCGCGACTGGCTGATCTTACGGTGGTGCCACATCCAACCAGCGGAGAGGATGTTTCGTCGTCGGATGCGCTGCACGCGGTGCTGTTCGATTCCGGCCAGCCTGTGCTGATCGCGCCGCGCGCGGCTCCGGCGTCGATCGGCACGCGCATCTGTCTGGGATGGAACGGATCGGCCGAATCCGCCTCGGCGGTGCTTGCGGCGATCCCATGGCTGCGGCGTGCCGACGCGGTGCGCATCCTGTGGTCCGAGGAGTATCAGCGGCGTGGGCCACTGGCGGCCGAACTGGGGGAGTACCTGGCGGCACACGATGTTTCCGCTGATCAACGGATGTTTGGGTCGATAAACAACGTTGTCGGTGCGGGATTGCTGGCCGCCGCCCGGGATTTCGACTGCGACCTGCTGGTGATGGGCGCGTATTCGCATTCGCGGCTGCGGCAATTGATTTTGGGCGGGGTGACGCGCCATGTGCTGGAGCACGCGGCGCTGCCGCTGATGATGCACCGGTAGTGGCGCGCGGCATGTTATGTGGCGGACCGGATGCTCCTTACCCGCCTTCGCGCACAGGCTTTCGCGGGGCATGAAGCCGGAATCCAGGATGTCCACCAATTCCTGTGATACCAGAGGCATCGTATCGAACGGTCGAGCGTTCGGGAGCTACCGCCACGACGAAACCAGAGCGTGATCGCCTGAGGCGGAACCGTCAGAATCACGCTCTCAAACAAAGCAAGCTGGACCATGCTGCTACGCCCGCGCGAGCATCGTTTCATGCGCTGCCAGGCGACGGTGCAGCAGATACATCGGGATCGCAATGGCGGAGATGGCCGAGGCGGCGAACATCGCACCCACCGGACTGCCATACAGGTCCGCCGCATGGCCGCACAGAGTGGGCACAACTGCGCCGCCAGCGTAGTACATGGTGTAGAACACACCCATCCCGACCGCTCGGTTCTCGGGCCGCGCCGACAGCGTGCCCAGCGCAATGATCACCCCCGGATGGAGCGCGCCGGGCAGCCCCACGAGGAATCCCCACGTCACCGGCCAGTCGAGCAGCCCGAACCCAGCCATGCCGACAACCAGCGATAATGTTCCGATGGCAAAGGTGCGCCAGGCGCCGACGCGGCCCGCCAGCCCACCGCCGATCAGCGTTGCGGGCGGATTGCCCCAGGTCGCCAGGCCGACCACCAACCCGGTCAGCGCCAGACCTTCTCCGCGCTGTGCCATCAATGAAGGCACGTAGGAAAGGAAACCGGTGAATCCCGCCGTATACGCCGTCCAGATCAGTCCGGCGACGACCAGGATGAGGCATTCCCGCACACTGGGAAGCGAAAAGGCGCGCGGCACCGCGGCGGCCTCGGTCGTGTCCCGGTAGGCGGCCAGGAACAGGATCGTCGCCAACGCCATCTCGGCGCCACCTGACAGGAACGCCGCCGGCCAACCGAAGGCCCGGGCGAGCAGCGGATGCACGAACTGGCTCAATCCGACGCCCACCGGGTAAGCGCCGACGGAGATGCTGACCGCCAGCATGAAGCGGCGGCCGCGGAACCAGTCGGCGATCACCTTGCTTTGAAGCACGATCATTGCCACGGCGCCAATGCCGGAGGTGACGCGCCCCTCTGCGATGCCTGCCGCGCCACCGCCCCAGGCGCTGAGCAGAGCACCAAGTGTCATCAGAGCGAGTCCGGCGCCCAGGATGAGTCGGTCGCCGAAGCGCCGACCCAGCAGCCCGAGCGGCAGGGCGACGAAAATCCCTGGCAGCATATAGGCGCCGATCAGCGACCCGAGCCCCGCATAATCCAGATGGAAGCGCGACATCAGTTCCGGGCCGAGGCTAGCCACGGTCTGAAACTGATAGCCGAAGCCGATGCGGGCGAGCACTAACGCGGAGAGAATGATCCAGGCTCGGCTGCCCATGCATGTTCCTTGGACGGGAATGTTTGTACCCCGCGTCGGGGAATGGCCGGTACAAGCCCGGCCACGACCAACGCCGGAGCACTTGAGGTACGGGGACGATCGCAGGAGTATTCCTATCCCGCAATCGGAGGAGGGACGGCATGGCTGACGATCGGGATACCACGACCCCAATGGGCGCTGCGCGGCGGGCCGTGTTGCAAGGGGCCGGTCTCGGCAGTGCGCTCGCGCTGCTGGGATCGGGGACGGCGCGAGCCGCGGAAGCCGGGCCGTTTCCGTCGCATCCGAAGTGGCGCCTGGTGTTCGTCAATCACGTCACCACCAATCCGTTCTTCGTGCCCACCCAATACGGTTTGAAGGATGCGTGCGAACTCCTGGGTTGCACATCGCAATGGACCGGTTCGGCCAATGCCGACGTGGCGGAGATGGTGAACGCGATGAATGCCGCGATCGCCAGCAAGGCGGATGCGATCGCCGTGCCGATCGTCGATCCGCGGGCGTTCAATGATCCGACCGCCAAAGCGCTGGCCGCGGGCATTCCGGTGTTTGCGTATAATGCCGATGCGCCGCCGGGCAGCGGTAACAAGCGGCTGGCGTATATCGGGCAGGATTTGTACCAGTCGGGCTACAGCATGGGCGAGCGGATCGTGTCCATGATCGATTCCGGGCTGGTCGCCATCTTCATTGCCACGCCCGGCCAGCTCAATATTCAGCCGCGCATGGATGGGGCAATCGCGGCGATCAAGAAATCCGGCAAGAATATCGACGTGCAGTCGATCGCCAGCGGACCGACGGTGAACGAAGAACTGTCGCGGATCAAATCGTTCTATCTCGGCCACCAGGACCTGAAGGGCATGTTTGCGGTGGATGCCGGCAGCACGCAGGGTGTGGGCGAGGTGATGCAGCAGTCGAATCTGGTGGCGAAGGGCGTACATGCGGGGGGTTATGACCTGCTGCCCAAGACGCTGGAACTGATCAATGGCGGGTTCCTGGATTTCACCATCGATCAGCAGGCATATCTGCAGGGCTTTTATACGGTGATGGAGATGTTCATGTTTCTGGCCTCGGGCGGGCTGACCGGGCCATCGGACATCAACACCGGGTTGAAGTTTGTTACCAAGGCCAGCGTCGGGCCGTATCTGACCACGAAGACCCGCTACGAGGGCTCGTCCTCGCAGGCCGAGATCGTCAAGCGCGGCGGCGCGATCGCCGGCTGATACACGATCATGTCCGGTCGTGCCGGCCGGGTCCGGCTGCTCGATCTCTTTCTGCACTGGCAGGAAGCGAGCATCTTCGTCGTGGCGCTGATTCTGATCGGCTATTTCGAAAGCGCCAACCGCGATTTCCTGCTCTCGAATGCCAGTCTGCAGAACCTGTCGCAGTATATCGCGCCGGTGGCGATCATCGCCTGCGGCGAGATCATGCTGATGATCATGGGGGAGATCGATCTGTCGGCGGGGATGGTGTTCGCGCTGGCACCGTTCGTGATGTATTTCGTCGCGCAAGCCGGCATTCCGGCACCCCTCGCAGTGATCCTGGGAATTGCCGCGGCCGGCGTGGTGGGGTTGATCAACGGCGTCGTTACCGTGCTGCTATCGATCCCGTCTTTTGTAACCACACTCGGCACACTGTTTCTGGTCAATGGTTTCACGCTGACGATTTCGGCGGGCACTCCGGCCAGCCCGCCGGGAAGCCCGTTGCTCGCTCAGGTAATGGGGAGGTGGGGCTATAGCGAGATATTGTGGGCGATCGCGGTAGTCGCGGTGATGCACGTGGTGTTGCGCGACACGCGGTGGGGTTTGCACACCACCGCCGCGGGGGCCAACCCGACCGGGGCCAGTGAGGCGGGCATTCATGTCAACCGGCTGAAGATCGGTAATTTCGTGCTGACCGGCGCTTTGAGCGGCCTGACCGGCATTCTGGAGGCGTTCCGGATTTCCTCGATCGACCCGCAGGCCGGCGGCAATCAGATCATGTTCCTGGCGGTGGCGGCCGGCGTGATCGGGGGGACGTCGCTGGCCGGCGGGTCGGGGACCATCATCGGCGGGCTGATCGGCGCCGGCGTGTTGGGAATACTGAGCGACGGATTCACCCTGATCGGGGTGAATGCGTTCACGTTCAACATCATCCTGGGAATCGCCATCCTGGCGGCGATGATCTTCAACGTGCACATGGTGCGGCTGGCGCGCACCGGCGGTGCACGATGAGCGACGGCGCCGCCGCGCTGCGGGCCGAGAGCATCGTGAAGCGATTCGGCGCGGTGGTGGCGCTGGATGGCGTGACGGTGGAACTGAGGCGTGGGCAGATTTTGGGGATACTTGGGGACAACGGCGCCGGCAAATCGACACTGATCAAGATCTTCACCGGATTCCAGCCGCAGACCAGCGGGCGCCTGCTGATCGACGGCCGAGAGACCGCGTTGCGCTCGGTCGATCATGCGCGGTCGCTTGGTATCGAGTGCGTGTATCAGGATCTGGCGCTGGCCAACTCGCTGAGCATTTATCACAATTTGTTCTTGAACCGGGAGATCACGTATCCGGGGCCGCTCCGGCTGCTGAATCACCGCGCGATGCGGCGGCGCGCGATCGAGCTGCTGGATGAGATCGGGGTGCACATCCCGTCGGTCGATCAGCCGGTGGAACGGCTGTCGGGGGGGCAGCGTCAGGCGATCGCGGTGGCGCGGGCGGTGAATTCGCAGGCCAGTATATTGCTGCTGGACGAGCCGCTGGCGGCGATGGGTGCGCGCGAGGCGGGGTTGATCATCGATCTGATTCTGCGGCTGAAATCGAAGGGCGGCCTGTCGATCGCGATGATCATGCACAACTATGCGCAGACGCTGGAGATCGCGGATCGGATCATCCTGATGCAGCGGGGGCGGATTACATACGAAAAGGACGCGGCGGCCACGTCGGTGGAGGAACTGATGGAGATCGTGCGGCGGGAGTATCGGGTGGCCCGGGCGGGGTGAGACCCTCACCCCGCCCGCGAGCGAGAGATGTTTATTTCAGATCATAGCATTCGTTGCAGGATGATCTTCTGCACGTCCGAGGTGCCTTCGTAGATTTGGCAGACGCGGACGTCGCGGTAGATGCGCTCCACCGGGTAATCCGCAAGGTAGCCGTAGCCGCCGAGGGTCTGAATCGCGGCGGTGCAGATTGCCTCGGCGGCTTCCGAGGCGAACAGTTTCGCCATGCAGGCAGCTTCCAGCGCGTTGTGGCCTGCGGCCTTCAACCGTGCGGCATGCAGTGTCAGCTGACGAGCGGCTTCCAGCTTGGTCTTGGCGTCGACCAGGCGGAACGCGACGGCCTGATGATCGATGATCGGGCGACCGAAGGCGCTACGGTCGCGGGCATAGGCGATCGCGGTGTCCAGGGCGGCGCGTGCCATCCCGATGCTCTGAGCGGCGATGCCGATGCGGCCCGATTCGAGCGTGGAAAGGGCGATCCTGTAGCCTTCTCCTTCGGCGCCGACCCGCTGGTCTTCGGGGATTTCCATGTCCTCGAACGCCAGGGCGCAGGTGTCGGACGCTTTCTGGCCCAGCTTGTCTTCCTTGCGCAGGAGCTTGTAGCCGGGCGTGGATTTGTCCACGACGAAGCAGGACAGGCCGCGCTTGCCGGCATCAGGATCGGTGACCGCGAACAGCACGATACTGCCGGGCAGTGCGGCGTTGGAGATGAACTGCTTCGACCCGTTGATGATGTAGTTGTCGCCGTTCCGTGTCGCCCTGGTGCGCAGATTGGATGCATCCGATCCGGCCTGGGGTTCAGTCAATCCGAACGAGCCGACATGCCGACCAGTGGCAAGCGGTCTCAGCCAGCGGTCCTTCTGCACATCCGTGCCGTACTGCGCCAGCACGGCGCAAGTTGGCGAATTATGCACCGAAACGAGCGTGGAGACCGAGCCGTCACCGGACGCGATTTCTTCCAGCAACAGGGCGTAAGTGACCGGGTCGATGTCCGACCCGTCCCACTCGGCCGGGGTGGTGGCGCCAAGGATGCCCAAATCACCAAGTTCGGTGATGATCTCGGGTTCGATGGCGGCGGCCTTCTCGCGCGCGGCCGCCTGCGGGGCCAGTCGTTCGGCGGAGAACTTGCGGCCCATCTCGATGATAAGGGGATCGGGAGTCATGCGAGCGCCTCCGCGGCCAGCGGCAGATAGATCGGCAGATAAGGACGCGACGGCCAGGGATGCAACTCCGGGGCCGTCCCGCAACGGTTTCTTGACCGTTATGCGCAACATTCTGGCAAGGTTCTCCGGAAGGCCTGGCAATGAGTGTCATCTATGATAAGCTTTCGTTCATGCGCCGGCTGGAGGGGGAGGGACTGTTCTCCCGCACCCAGGCCGAGGCATTGACCGAGGCTGTGCACGGGGCATTGAGCGAAACGGTGTGCACGAAAGCGGATCTGGCGGCGCTCAAGTCGGAGCTGAAGGGAGAAATCGTCGGGGCGCGCGGCGAGGCCGCCCAGGCGCGGACCGATCTGAGCTACGAAATCGCCCAGGTGCGAACCGATCTGGGGCACGACATTGCCCAGGTGCGAGCCGATCTGGGGCACGACATCGCCCAGGTGCGAACCGAGATGACGCTGATCCGTGCAGACCTGAAGCTGTGGATGGGAAGCATGGCCGCAGCATTGTTTGCCTCGCTCGGCGGGCTGATGACCGTGTTCAAGTTCCTGGTTCACTGACCACCCCGGGCCGTCCGCCGCAGACCGATCTGGCGGAGGCTGGCGCGCCGCTCTATGGAGCAGCGATGCCCAGGCAGATCCGCGTCAACGCCTTCGACATGAACTGCATCGTCCACCAGTCCCCTGGCCTGTGGACGCATCCGCGTGACCGCGCGGACACGTACAACACGCTCGGCTACTGGACGGACCTGGCGCGCACGCTGGAACGCGGCAAGTTCGACGCGATCTTCCTGGCCGACGTACTCGGCATCTACGACGTGTATCGCGGTTCCCCGGATGCCGCACTGGAAGGCGCGGTGCAGGTTCCCGTCAATGACCCATTGCTCTTGATTCCGGCGATGGCAATGGTTACCAATCATCTTGGATTTGGTGTCACCTGCACACTGTCCTACGAACACCCGTACCCGTTTGCCCGGCGAATGACCACGCTCGACCAACTGACCCAAGGGCGGATCGGCTGGAACATCGTCACCGGATATCTGAACAGCGCCGCCAAGGGCGTGGGCATGCCACGCCAGGAAGGCCACGACACACGCTACGAGATCGCCGACGACTACATGCAGGTGGTCTATAAGCTGTGGGAGGCAAGCTGGGAGGATGGCGCCGTTCTGCGCGACCGCACAGGCAGGCGCTTCTCGGACCCATCGAAAGTCCACCGGATCGAACATGACGGGCCGTATTTCCGCCTGTCCGCAATCCACCTGTGTGAACCGTCGCCCCAGCGTACCCCGGTGCTATACCAGGCCGGCGCCTCCACGCGTGGCCGGCAGTTCGCCGCCCAGCACGCCGAATGCGTTTTCATCAACGGGCCATCCAAGCAGGTGATCCGCCCGATCGTGGCGGATCTGCGCCGCCGCGCCGCCGCCGCCGGGCGCGATCCGGCCGAACTGCTGATCTTCACCATGATGACTGTTGTCACCGACACCACCACCGAACGTGCTCGCGAAAAGCTGACCGAGTACCGGCGATACGCCAGCGAGGAAGGCGGCCTGGTGCTGATGTCCGGTTGGACCGGAGTCGATTTCTCGAAGCTGCCGCTGGATGAGCCGGTCCGCTTCGGCGAGCATGACGCGATGACCTCGGCGCTGGAGGCGTTCACCATCGCCGACCCGACCCGCACCTGGACCGTGCGCGAAATTGCCGCCCACGCAGCAATCGGCGGCCGCAGTCCGCTGGTGGTCGGCTCGGCGCCGGATGTGGCCGAGCAGCTTATGTCCTGGGTTGAGGATACCGACGTGGACGGCTTCAATCTCGCCTATGCGGTCACACCGGAAACTTTCACCGACTTCGCCGATCTGGTGGTACCCGAGCTGCAGGCGCGCGGCGCCTACAAGACCGATTACGCGGCCGGCACATTGCGGGAGAAGCTGTACGGGCCCGGCCGCAGTCGTCTGCCTGCCAGCCACCCGGCCGCCCGGTTTCGCAAGGGAAGAACGCAATGAATGCCGACCAGCTTCGCGCCATGCAGGCGCCCATCAAGCAACGCTATCGCGATACACCGGCATCAGCCCGCATTGTCGCCCGCGCCGAATGCCGGCTCGATCCCACGGATATCGCCTGCACCATTCCATCCTGGCATGGCGACGCGAAAGCCGGGCTGCACCCGGCAACCGGCGGGTCCGGTGAACTCGCCTGCTCCGCCGACATGCTGCTTCAGGCACTGGTCGCTTGTGCCGGAGTCACGTTGCGTGCGGTCGCCACCGCCATGGACATCGAATTGCGCGGAGGCCGTGTGGTTGCCGAAAGCCACTGGGACGCCCGTGGCACGCTTGGCATCGACCGCACGGTGCCGGTTGGTCTGACGGATATCGTGCTGCGTTTCGATCTGGATACCGACGCGCCGGCAGACAAGCGAGCCCGGCTGATCGAAACCACCGAGCGCTACTGCGTGATCCTCCAAACGCTCAGGTCCCCACCGCAGATCACGACTGGAAGCTCATCCTGAGTCGCACGCCGGGCGACACGGCTCCCTTCCCGCTGCTGGTCGCCATCACCGCTTGTGGCACGGTGGCGATGCACCTGATCGTGCCGGCGCTGCCTGCAACGGCAGCGGCACTGCACGTGTCCGCGTCGGTCGTTCAGTTGACCATCACCTTGTACATTGTCGGTCTGGCGATCGGGCAGCCGCTTTATGGGCCGATATCGGACCGGTTCGGCCGCAGGCCGGTGCTGCTGATCGGCTTGTGCCTGTTCACAGCAGGCGGCCTGGCAACCGCCATCGCTCCGGGCGCGATAACGCTGATCGTCGCCCGCGTCGTGCAGTCGATCGGCGGCTGCAGCGGTCTGGTGCTCGGTCGCGCAATTGTGCGCGATTCCGCGTCCGGCGATCGCGCCGCCGCGCGACTGGCGCTGTTGACTCTCGTCATGTCGATGGCCCCGGCAATCGCGCCGGTGATCGGCGGCTACGCCACCGCGTATCTCGGCTGGCGCGCCGCTTTCGCGGTCATCGTCGTGATCGGCGCGGTGACGACAGCCCTGACCGCCCTGATGCTGCCGGAGACCAATCGGCCGGTAGCGACATCGCGCGGAGGCACGCCGCTGCTGATCGGTACCGTTCGCCTGCTACGTTCGCACACATTCCGTGGTTTCGCCATCGGCGGCGCCTGCACCACGACCTCTTTCTACGCGTTCATGGCCGCCTCGCCGTTCATTTTCGAAGACCTGCTGCGCCAGCCGCCGCAGCGTGTCGGCTTGTACTACCTGCTGCTCATGCTCGGCCTGGCGGCGGGCGGCTTCACCGCCAACCGGCTGGCCGGGCGAATGCGCATGGACCGCGCGCTGCGGCTGGGCAATATGATCTCGATCGCTGCCGCCGCGTGGTTTCTGCTCACCTGGCCGACCGGAACCTTCGGCGTCGCCAGCGTGGTCGTTTCAGTTGCTCTATTCATGATGGGTGCAGGCATCGCCAGCCCATTCGCATTGACCGGCGCGGTATCCGTCAATCCACATGCCATCGGTGCGGCATCCGGCCTGTACGGGTTCATCCAGATGAGCTACGGCGCACTCTGCACGGTTGTTGTGGAAAGCTGGAATCCGGGATCAGTGATAACGGTCGGCGTTGTCATGCTGGGCTCAGCGGTTGTCGGACAGATTGCCCTGTCGCTGGCGATGCGGCAGTAGCGCTGAGCAACGACACCAGGGTCCGCACATCTGTTACCGTCTCGAGCGCATCGACCATGTCGATCAGGCGCTCGCCCGCGGCCACGCCGAGCGAACCAGCAGCGAATTCCCAGCAGCGCCGGAACTTCGCCAGTTGCTGCGCGCGCGTGAACGGCCGCGCCGGATTCGCCAGCAACGTCTCGCCACGCCAGCGCCGTTCGGTGCCGTCCTGAAGCCGCACGATCACCTGCTGCGGTGCCAGTGCGTTGGGATCGGGATTTGCGTCTGCTTCCATGCGAATGCGTCGCGCCAATTGATGCGTGACAGGATCCACCAGGGCCGCATCGCGGCAGTGCGAAAGGTCCAATCCGCCGTGCTGAAGCACCTTGGCCCCGACAAACGCCATGCACAGTCGCGCATAGTTGGCACCGGGCGCGGCGATATCCGGTCGCCCGCAAAGCTGGCTGATCAGCGCCGGACCAATCACCCGCACTTCGGCGACGTCGATCGGCTGGAATCCGTGCTCGCGTTGCAGCGCGACGATACCCTCGATACCGCCATGCGTGGCGCGACCCGCCGGGTATGGCTTGTGACTTAACTCCTCGATCCGCCAGACACGGCCAAGCTGGTCGAGCAGCGGCGTCAGCTCGTACTCTCCTTCGAACAGCGGCAGGTACCCGTAACGGCCTTCGAACACCTCGCGCGGCGCGATCACACCCGCTTGGGCAAGGTCGCAGGACTGCAGGGCGGCGCGGGCGTTGAACCCGATCTGCGCCGGCAGCACCACGCTGGCTTCCAGATGCGGTTGCATGGTGCCGCTGGTCTGCGCGTACTGAATGCCGAACGCGTTCACCAGCGCCGCAGCGTCCAGCCCGGCCAGTCTCGCCACCGCGGCGATGGCGCCGAAGCCGCCGGCGGTTGCCGGTCGGAAAAATCGCAGGCGGGCCTTTGCCGCCAGCCCCAGCGTGACCGCGACGTCCACCCCGGCAACCACCGCCACGATCAGGTCCCGCCCGCTGATGTTGCGGCCGCGCTCCGCCTCGGCCATCGCAGCCGGCAGCAGCGTCGCCATCACGTGCAGCACGGCGGGTTCATGCAAACAGTCGAATTCCTGGCAGTGCACCTGGAAGCCGTTGATGAACGCCGCGGTGGCCGCCGGAACCCGCTCCGCGCGACCCCACAGTGTCGCGTGTTCGCCGGCCCCCCAGTTTCTGGCGGCGCGCAGCAGCGCGTCGGCACCATCGGCGCTGGACCCGGCCACCCCCACGCCAAATGTGTCGAGAATAAAGGTTTTGGCTTGGGCGACAGCGCCGGCCGGCAGGTCTTCGTAGCGAAGGCCGGTTACGTGCCGGGCAAATCGTTCACTGGCGGATCCGGCGATGTGGCCCATTTGCGTGGCATACTCCCGGTCCGGCGAGCCTTTGCGGAGACGATCATGATCACACTCTACGGGTTCTCACCGTCCGGAAATTGCTGGAAGGCGGCGCAGATTCTTCGCTTCACCGGGCGGAACTATAGATGGGTTGAGATTGATCCGAATCGAGGCGGTACCCGCACGGCGGATTTCATGGCGATGAACCCGTTCGGCAAGATTCCGGTCGTCGAGCTCGACGATGCGGTGATCCTTCGCGAATCCAACGCGATCATGGCCCATTTCGCCGAGGGGACGGCTTGGTTGCCGCCGCCGGGCCTGGCCCGCACGCGGGTGATGGAGTGGCTGTTCTTCGAACAGTACAACCATGAACCATACATCGCGGTGGCGCGAAACATCATCTCGTTCCTCCGCACCGGGGCCGAGAACAGCGAGCGTCTGGCGCACTGCCGCGCCGGTGGCGAGCGCGCCCTGGACGTGATGGAACGGCGGCTTGTGGCGTCCGAGTGGTTGACGGAGTCCGGTCCAACTATCGCAGACCTCGCGCTGTTCGCTTACACTCACGTGGCCGATGAAGGCGGGTTCGACCTGGGTCGGTGGCCGTCGGTACTTTCATGGGTGGCACGCGTACGCGCCTTGCCCGGATTGGTCCCGCTGCGTTGAAACAAAGGAACCGGACACAAAGGAACCGGACATGGACAACACCACCAATTCCGAATCGCGCAAGCCGCATCTGGTCGGGATCAATCACGTCGCGCTGCAGGTGGGCGATATCGAAGCCGCACTGGCGTTCTATGGGCAGATTTTCGACTTCACCTTGCGTGGCAAGGGCAAAGGTGCCGCTTTCATCGATCTGGGCGATCAGTTCGTCGCATTGATGGAGGGGCCGGGCCCCGCGGCGCGCGACCATCGGCATTTCGGCTTGGTCGTCGATGATCGGGCCAGCGTCCGCGCCCGGGTCACGGCAGCCGGTGGCGAGTTGCTGGAAGGGCCGTTTCTCGATTTCCTTGATCCATGGGGCAATCGCGTCGAGGTGGTGGACTACGCGGACATCCAGTTCACCAAGGCGCCTCACGTGCTGCGCGGCATGGGGCTTGATTTGCGGAAGACTGAGAAGGCGCTGCAGGAACTGGTGGCAAAGGGGCTGGTTGAGGCCGATCGCTAGCGCGTGATCGCTTGAGGCAGACCTGTCAGAAAGCGTGAATCACGCGCTCGAACAAGGGGAAGCTAGGACCATGATTGCTTCAACTTGAAGCAATCATGGTCCTAGGGCATTTGCGCCGGTTATGACATCGACTGCCGGAGCGAGACCCTCAACCCGTATCGCTGCGCGATCCGACCTCTACCGGCCTCGTCCCAGCCGAAGCGCACGGGCCTCGGCCACCTGCCAGCTTGCCACCGCAGGTGCGCCGATTGCGATGTCCCGCGCGCGTCGCAGCAGCGAGAGGCTCAATGACACGGGCGCCGGGATGCCGAATAATCGGCCCAGTGCCACGTACGACGCCTCCTGCACGCCGATGCCTGCGGGCACGAGGAATGCAACCGCCAGTGCGCCGCTCAAAAGTCCCTCCAGCGCCATGGCTGATACAACGTCGATTGGCGTGCCCAATAGCTGGTACCCGATCCAGACGCTGAATCCTCCGGCAAGCCAGCCACCGAAATGGATCACCGCCGCCAGGCCGAGCCGTCGGGTGCGGCTGAACAGATCATCGAACTCATGCTGCACCTTGTCAGCCTGCTCGGCCGCCCGCCGGACGAAGTGCGCGGCGACCCGCCGGCCGATGCCGTGAAACAGTGCGGCGGAATGCCGCTCTGCCCAGATCAGCGCCGCGATACCGGCCAGCAGCAGGCCGATGCCGATCGCCAACGGCAACGTCAGCGACGAATTCGGTCTGCGCAACAGCAACATGGCGAAGGCGAACAGCACGAAGGGGATCTCGCCGATGAATTCCGCCGCGACATCGGCAATGGACGACGCGATTGCCCGCGGCCCGGGCACGCCTGCCAGTGTTATCGACCGTGCGCCGAACGCCAGACCGCCAATTTCCGAAAGCGGCAGGATATTGCAGCCGCCTTCCCGGACCAGACGCCCCCAGACAAGCGTGATCACCCGGGCGCCAGGGCAGACCAGCCGCCACGCCACACCCAGCACGGCGATCACGACGAGTTGCCAGACCACGAACGCGGCAAAACCGAGCCACCCGACCGACAGGACGGCCAGAACGACCTTCCCCGCCCCGAGCCACAGCACCATGAACACGCCGAGCCCCACACCGGCCAGGGCAAGGAGGATCGACGCCTTCTTCACTGCGGATGTCCCGACTGCTGTAAGTGGCAAACGCTCGGTCGGCCCCGCACGTTGCTATCAGGACCGGAAGTGCTCTACTCCGCAGCTACGGCTGTTTCGTATTCGATCGGCTCGGCGTGCCAGCCTTCCTTGCGGAAGCGCCAATACGAGTCGTGCAATCGTTCCGCTATCGGCCCCGGCCGATCGTTGCCCAGAATGCGTCCGTCCAGCCGCGTGACCCCCATGACGCCCCCGGCGGTGGAGCTGATGAAAATCTCATCGGCATTGCGCAGCTCGTCCAGCGGCAACGTCCGCTGCTCGCAGCGAATGCCCAGCTTCGCGCACATGTCGATGACCGAAAGCCTGGTGATCCCTTCCAGCACGTTGCGATCGGGTGTGGCCACCACCCCGTCGGTGACCGCGAAAACGTTGAACCCCGGTCCTTCGGTGACGTTGCCGTCCAGGTCGAGCAGCACCGGATTGTCGGCGCCGGCATCA
>DATIMO010000520.1:0-3918 GCA_035475215.1 Acetobacteraceae bacterium
AATCGGGCCACGCTGTCCGGCGTCCGCGCCACATCGGTGGGACGGATCGCCTCGTGCGCTTCCTGCGCGTTCTTTGATTTGCTGGTGTACTCGCGCGGCGTCCCGGGCAGGTAGTCCGGCCCGTTGACCGCCTTCACGTGATCGCGGATCGCCGACACGGCCTCACGCGCCATCTGCACGCCGTCGGTCCGCATGTAAGTGATCAGCCCGACGGTCTCGCCTTCGACGTCAACACCTTCATACAACTGCTGCGCCGTCCGCATCGTCTGCTGAGCGCCGAACCCGAGCTTGCGCGACGCTTCCTGCTGCAGTGTCGATGTGGTGAACGGCGGCGGCGGGTTGCGCTTGACCCGCTTTCGCTCCATCGATTCGACATGAAACCGTCCGGCCTCCAGCCGCTGCTTGGCCCGCAGGGCCGCTTGCTCGTTCGCCAGATCGAACTGATCGAGCTTCTTCCCTTCGAACCAAGTCAGCCGGGCGGTGAACGGCGCGCCGGCGGGGGTGGTGAATTCCACCTCCACAGTCCAGTACTCGCGCGGGCGGAAGATTTCGATCTCGGCTTCCCGCTCGCAGATCAGCCGCAACGCCACCGACTGCACCCGCCCGGCGCTGCGGCTGCCCGGCAGCTTCCGCCAAAGCACGGGGGAGAGGGTGAAGCCGACCAGATAGTCCAGCGCGCGGCGCGCCAGATAGGCCTCGATCAGCGGCTGATCGAGGTCGCGCGGGGCGGCAATGGCGGCGCGGATGGCACTGCGGGTGATCTCGTTGAAGGTTATTCGCCGGACATCGACGCCCTTGAGGGCGTGCTTTTCGTCCAACATGTTGCGCACGTGCCAGGAAATCGCCTCACCCTCGCGATCGGGGTCGGTGGCGAGATATAGGGTTCGCGCGCCTTTCAACGCCTTGGCGATGGCGCCGACCTGCCGATCGCCCCGCGCGTCGGACTCCCAGTCCATGGCGAAGTCCTGCTCCGGGCGCACCGAGCCGTCCTTCGGCGGCAGATCGCGTACATGGCCGAAACTCGCCAGCACGGTGAACCGGTCACCGAGATAGCGGTTGATGGTTTTCGCCTTGGCAGGGGATTCGACGACAACGACGTCCGGCATTTTGTCCTAGGTGTCGGGGGGACGGAATTTATGCGAGCAACGCCACGCGATGCCCCGGCAGGGTCTCTATCCGTCCGGCAAGTTCAAGTTCCAGCAGTGCGGCGATAACCGAAGCCGGTGAGAACTGGCAGCGCCGCACCAGATCGTCAACCGGCGTTGGCGACGGACCAAGCAGATCGACCACCACACGGCGCGCTTCGGCGACCCCGGTCAGTGTCGTGGCCGATATCTCGTCGGCCGGATCGATCCCGTCAAGCTCGGTGGTCCTTCACGGACGAACAGCGGGTCGCGGGCCAATCCTTGGCGGAACGGATGGTCCGGCAGGTTGGCGAGCACGTCGTCCACTCGCTCGGTCAGGTGGGCGCCCTGCCGGATCAGGTCATTCGAGCCCTGGGTCCGCGGATCGAGCGGAGAGCCGGGAACGGCAAACAGCTCCCTCCCAGCTTCCTGCGCGAGCCGCGCGGTGATCAGGCTGCCCGAGCGCATCGCCGCCTCGACCACCACCACCCCCAGCGCGAGCCCGGCAATGATCCGATTGCGGCGCGGGAAATGGCGGGGCTGCGGGGCGGTGCCAAGCGGCGCCTCGGTCACCACGGCGCCACATTCGGCGATGCGACGCTGGAGATCCGCGTGTTCCGGCGGATAGGGCGTATCCAATCCCCCTGCGACCACGGCAACTGTGTGCCCCATGCGCAGCGCCCCTTCATGCGCTGCGGCATCGACCCCGCGGGCCAGACCCGAAATCACGATCAGCCCCGCCGCTGCCATTTCCTCGGCAAGCGATTCCGCCACACGCTGACCGTTCGCCGAGGCGTTGCGCCCGCCAACCAGGGCAACCCCCCGGTCCGACAGCCTCGCCACGTCCCCGAGGGCTGCGACAACCGGTGGTGCGTCATCCAGCAGTGCCAGCAGCGGGGGATAGCCCGGCTGACCTGCAACCAGCAGATGCCCACCCATCCGGTCGAGACGTTCCAGTTCCCGTTCCACCTCGGCTTCCGGCGGGATAAAAGGCGCAGCCGTGCGTCCGCCGGCGCGGGCCAGGCCGGGCAACGCATCCAGTGCTGCAGCTGGATTCCCAAAGCGGATCAGCAGCCGTCGGTACGCAACCGGCCCCACGCCTTCGGTGCGGGCCAGCCGCAGATGATCGCGCATATCCTGCTGGATATTCCGTTGGCCCTGGGGGCGCTGCCGCCGTCGCATCGACGCGTCCTTTCGCTTACGCCTTGTCCTCGGCCTTGTGGCCGATCCGCGGTTCCGTCCCCGCAAGCAGCCGGCGGATGTTGGTGTGGTGCCGTGCGTAGACCAGCACGGCAATTCCCAACGCCAGCTTAACGACCCCAGGTTCGCCGAGCACCCAGGCGAAGATCGGCCCCGAGGCCACCGCAACCAGGGAGGCGAGCGATGACCTGCGGGCCACCCCGGCGGTCAGCAACCACGCCGCACAGGCGAGCAGACCGACCGGCCAAGCAGCGGCGAGCAGCACGCCAAGCGCAGTCGCCACGCCCTTTCCACCGCGGAAGCCCAGCCAGACCGGAAACGTGTGACCGAGCACGGCGCCGCCGCCGGCCCACAACCCGGCCGCGTGGCCGCCCAGCCAGAACGCGACCAGGACCGCCACCGCCCCTTTGGCGCCGTCCAGGACCAATGTCGCAGCGGCGAGCCCTCGGTGACCAGTCCGCAGCACGTTGGTTGCGCCGATGTTCCCGGACCCGGTGCTCCGGATATCGCCCAGGCCCGCTGCCCGGGTCAGCAGAAGGCCAAACGGGACCGAGCCCAGCAAGTAGCCGAACACGATGAACACAGCCGCCGCCGAAACCACCTGAGGATACAGCAAGCTCAATTGCTCGGCGCGGTACGCAGCCCGATCACCGCCTCCAGATCGCCACCGGCATGCGGACCGTGTCGGTTTTCGGGCATGTTGTGCCGCAACCAGTCATCGATCGGCTGCCAAGGGCCGAGCTCGTGTTGTCGAGACGGGAACGGCCCCAGAAGGGGCGGGTAGGCGGCGTCGGCCGGCTTCAACCAGGGGTCCGGGTAGTCTCGTTCGAGCCCGGATTTGTGCGGACGTGGCTGTTCGTTGATGAAGGCAGCAACATCATAGGAATCGTTCACCTCCAGTTGCGGGTAAGCAAAGGTGATGCCACGGGGCATGTTGGCGTGCACGAACCAGGCCGCTGTGATGTTGCGCGACATTCCGGCCGCATCGTTGAAGCTGTCCGGTCCCCAGAGCGGCGGGAACAGATATCGCTGCTTTTTGGTCTGTGAATCGAACAGCGAATAGCGAACGCCCGCGCCGTCTGCCTGATGACAGGCGGCGCACATCACCTGATAAACCTCCGCTCCGTGCACCGGGTCGGCCGCTCGGTTCGGCAGGGGCAGCGCCGGGGCGCCGCGGCCTACGAGTGGGACATTGGTCGTCTGATCCGAGCCGAGAAAGCGGATATACGCCTCAATTGCCTTGATCTCGGGTCCGTCCAGCGGCAGCGGGCGACCGTTCATGCTTCGCGCCATGCAATCATTGATTCGGTCGGCCATGGTCTGGATGGCATCCAGCCGTGCGCTGAACGCCGGGTAGAGATTCCAGATGCCGACCAGCGGCAGTCCGAAGCGGGCGGTGCCGCCATCCAGATGACAGTTCTGGCATTCCAGCCCGTTCCCGGCAAATCGCATCGCTGTAGCGGGGGCATCCGGACCGATCAGCGCGGATGTGTGGAGGATCAGATCGCCTCCGTAGCGGACGGCGCGGCCGTAGTCGTCCTGTGGCAGGACTGCCAGATCCGGTACCCACCAAGGCGGCAGACGAGCGGCATCG
>DATIMO010000521.1:0-8352 GCA_035475215.1 Acetobacteraceae bacterium
CTGGCGGGCCAGGCGGGCCACGTGAACTACGCCGTCATTCCTGGTGTGGTGTACACATGGCCCGAAGTGGCCGCCGTGGGGCAGACCGAAGAAGAGCTGAAGGCCGCTGGCGTGGCCTATAAGGTTGGAAAATTCCCATTCACCGCCAACGGCCGTGCCCGTGCAATGGGCGACACCGACGGGTTCGTGAAGATCCTCGCCGACACGGGAACCGATCGCATCCTGGGCTCCCACATCATCGGCCCGGACGCTGGTACCTTGATCGCCGAAATGGCCACGGCGATGGAATTCGGCGCCTCGGCCGAGGATGTGGGTCGCATCTGCCACGCACATCCGACACTGAGCGAGGCTGTCAAGGAGGCAGCCCTGGCGGCGGACGGGCGGGCGCTGCATATCTAGCCGATGAAGCCGCTTGCGTTGACCATGGGAGATCCTGCCGGCATCGGTGGGGAACTGACGCTGCGCGCTTGGCTCGAACTCCGTAATACGGGCCGCTGCTTCGTCGCGCTGGACGATCCCGCGCGACTCGCCGCACTCGCCCACGCGGTGGGTCTCGATGTGTCGATCCGCGAAGTGCAGCAGCCCGATCTCGCGGAATCAGTATTCGCCGATGCGTTGCCGGTGCTGCCGGTCCGGCTCGCGACTCCACCCCGCGCCGGCGTGCCGGACAGTGCCAACGCCGCCGCAATCATCGGCTCGATCGAACGCGCCACGAAGCTCGCCATCGCCGGATCTGTCGGCGGCGTTGTGACCAATCCGATCAACAAGGCAGCACTTTACGCTGCCGGCTTTGCGTACCCTGGACATACCGAATTCCTCGCCGCGCTGACCGGCGCTGTAGGGCAACAGGTGATGATGCTGGCCAGCCCCGGGCTCCGCGTCGTCCCGGTGACGGTGCATGCCAGCCTGCGCGATTCGATTGCGATGCTGACGACCGAGCTGATCCTGGGCACCGCACGCACTACCGCGGCGGCATTGCGGCGTGACTTCGGCATCATGCAGCCGCGACTGGCCGTTGCCGGCCTCAATCCACATGCCGGCGAGAGCGGTGCGCTGGGCGATGAGGAAACAACCATCATCGGTCCGGCCATTCACGCCCTGCGTGCGGACGATGAGGACGTTACCGGCCCCTGGCCGCCCGACACCATGTTCACCACGACAGCCCGAAAGCGCTTCGATGTGGCGATCTGCATGTACCACGATCAGGGGTTGATTCCGTTGAAGACCTTGGACATGGATCACGGGGTGAATGTCACACTCGGCCTGCCCATCGTGCGTACGTCGCCAGACCACGGCACTGCGTTCGACATAGCCGGCAAGGGCGTCGCTGATCCCTCCAGCCTGATCGCCGCTCTGGGGCTTGCGGCCGGGATCGCCGCACGTCGCCAGTGAGCGGACCGCCGCGCGCACATCGCGGTCGTCGCGCGCAGGTCCTCGGGGTTGCCGCCGAGACGGCGGCCTGCGCGGCGCTGGAGCTGGACAACTGGGTGGTGCATGCGCGCCGGCTGCGGACCGAAGCCGGTGAGCTGGACCTGATCGCTGAGCGCGACGGGCTGCTGGCGATCATCGAGGTGAAGGCACGGCCGACTCTGTCGGGCGCGGCCTGGGCACTGACCGAACGGCAGCGCAAGCGATTGCTGGCCGCAGCCGAGATCGTGCTGGCGCAGCATCCGGAATGGGGTGGCAGAGGTGTGCGGTTCGACGTGCTGCTGGTGGATGCGGCCGGCGCGGTACGGCGTATCAGCGACGCGTTCCGGATGGAGTGATCTGGCCCCTGCTCTTCCCGCTTGACAGGCGGATGTCTGTATTTACCATCTGTGTTAATTAACTGGCGTGCTAAGCACTATCCAACCCGGTTGGCTGGATAGCACCTTCGCCGCGCTGGTTGACCCTTTCGCTGCCAGCCATCTCGCGGCATCTGAAAGTGCGAACGCGCCAGGATCGTTATGCACAACGCCGCCTGCACAGTGATCGTTGGCGGGGTCTATCGCGATGTAGCGGCGCCTTCTATGTCGGTGCCACTGTTGTACACGACCGACGGGGGGATCGCTCCATGGCAACGGTCAATAGCAATATCGCTGCCCCCCGCATGATTCTGATCGGCGGCGGTTCGGTACGCGAGATCGCCGAGCTACTCGGCAAGTTCGGTCTTTCGCGTCCTCTGGTCGTCTCCGATCCGGTGATGGTCTCGACCGCATTGATCAATCGTGTGCTGGATCCACTGGTGGGCGCCGGTATGCAGCCGACGGTATTCAGCGACACAATATCCGACCCAACCGACACGGTGATCGAAGCCGGAGTCGCTGAGCTGAAGCAAGGCGCCTTCGATTGCTTGATCGGGTTCGGCGGCGGCTCGCCGATCGATACTGCCAAGGCGATGGCGATCCTCGCCGCCGGGGGCGGCAGGATGCGCGACTACAAGGTGCCGGTGGCGGCAGATCGCGGTGCGGTCCCGGTCATTGCGATACCCACGACCGCCGGAACGGGCAGCGAGTGCACGCGCTTCACCGTGATTACCGATACCGAGCGCGACGAGAAGATGCTGCTTGCTGGATTGGGCGCGCTGCCACTGGCCGCGATCGTCGATTACGAACTGACCTACACGGTGCCGCCGCGCACCACCGCCGATACCGGAATCGACAGCCTCACGCATGCTTTGGAAGCCTTTGTTTCAAAGCGCGCCAATCCGTTCTCCGACGCGCTCGCGTTATCTGCCATGGCGCTGATCGGACAGCACCTTCGCACGGCGTATCACGATCCAGGCAACGCCACCGCGCGGGAAGGCATGATGCTGGGCGCTACGCAGGCCGGACTGGCGTTCTCCAACGCCTCGGTGGCATTGGTGCATGGCATGTCGCGGCCGATCGGGGCGCATTTCCACGTGCCGCACGGATTGTCCAACGCCATGTTGCTGCCCGCCGTCACCCGCTTTTCGATTAGCGGTGCTGTACCGCGTTACGCTGAGGCATCACGCCGAATTGGGTTCGCGGCCGCCACGCACGATGATGCCGCAGCCACGGACCGGATGGTTGTCGGCCTGCAGGCGTTGAACCAGGAACTGGCGGTGCCGACGCCATCCGCCTACGGCCTCAAGGAAGCCGACTGGAACGGCAAAATGTCCCTGATGGCTCAGCAGGCGCTCGCATCCGGCAGTCCGGGCAACAACCCGCGCGTGCCGACGGCCGCTGAGATCGAGACGTTGTATCGCGAGGTGTGGACCGGCGTTCGCGGCAACTTATAGCGGCAGCAAATCACGTAGCTCGCCGACCCACGCGAGCCCGGCTCGGTACCGGACGTCGCCAGTTCGCCATCCATCCCGGGACCGCGGCCGCCACGAGCGGGTGCGCCACCAGGAATCCCTGTGCCTGGTCCACGCCAAACTGACGCATCGTTTCCCAGGTGGCGAAATCCTCGACACCTTCCGCAGTGACGGTCAGCCCGCGTGCCGCGGCCGCCGTTACGATGGACCTGACGAATGCGCGCGATTCAGCACAGCGGGGAATGGCCTGGACCAACCCCTTGTCCAGCTTCAACCCGCTGAACGGCATATTGATAAGGTCTGCGACGAACGGCACCCACGGGGCGACATCGTCGATCACCGTCCGGTAACCTGCCTCTCGTACTCGCTCGGTCGCGCGGCGCAGACCGACGAGGTCGGTGACCGGTTGGCTCTCGGTCAACTCGATAACCACTTGTGTCACGCATAGCCCGGCTGCGCGTCGCTGCGCATCCAGTCGGGTCAATGCCGCAGGCACCAAAAGTACTTCGAGCGGCAGATTGAGCCCGATCGCCAAACCAAGCGGCGCAATGGCCGCATCGCTCATGTCCGCGAAGGCTGAGCCGGCGACAAGCTCGGTCAGCTCAGCGGCAAGGCCCGCATGCTCGATCTGCGGAACAAAATGTTCCGGAAGTAATGTTCCGAGTGTGGGATGGTTCAGACGCGCCAGAACCTCCAGCCCGACAGGTGCGCCCGTATCCAAGCGCACGATCGGCTGGTACAACGTCTCGAATAGACCACACGTCAGCGCGGCCCTGAGTTCGGCCCGGTTCATCGCTCAGTTTCACCGCAGCGCCCCTGATGCGTAGAATGGCATCTTCCCGGCCGCCGCGCTATCCCCCTTACGTGATGATTTCACGCGGCATTGCGCAGATCGCCTTTCACGTGCCTCGCAAAAAGCTCGAACAGCCGGCGCGTAACCGGTCCGATCTTGCCATCGCCCACCGCTCGGCCATCGAGTCGCACGATCGGCTTTACGAAACTGGTTGCACTGGTGATGAAAGCTTCCCGTGCCGCGTTCAGCTCCTGCACGCTGAACGCCCGCTCGGCGAAACCAACCCCTTCGTCCTCCATCAGTTCGACCAGAGCGCTACGCGTGCAACCAGGCAAAATTCCGTGATCGAGATGCCGGGTGCGCAGCACGCCGTCCGAATCGACGATCCAGAAACTGGTGGCCGCGCCCTCGGTCACCATGCCGTCAGCATCGACCAGGATGGCTTCCAGCGCCCCCTGCGCCCGCGCCGCCTGACGTGCCAGCACGTTTGGCGTCAGCGCCACTGTCTTGATGTCGCAGCGCGCCCAGCGCTCATCCGGATGGGTGATCGCAGTGGCGGACCAAGTGCTGATGTCGGTCGGGTAGGGCGGGATGCGACGGATCGTGGCCACCAAGGACGGTGTCGGCGGAATAGCCGGAAACGCGTGGTCTCGCCGGGCGACGCCGCGCGTGACCTGCATGTAAAGCAGCCCGTCGCGCAGTCGATTGCGGCGCGCCAGTTCCAGCAGCACTTGGCGCAGTGCCGCGCGTTTCATCGGCGACGGCAAATGCAGCTCGCGCAGCGAGCGGTCCAGCCGATCAAGATGACGATCTTCATCTATCAGGCGCCCATCGTAGAGGTGTATGACCTCATAGATTCCGTCGGCAAACTGATAGCCGCGATCCTCGATATTCACAGAGGCCTCGCGTTGCGGAAGATAGCGACCGTTGACATAGGCGATACGCGACATCGACTGGTCCCCTGGAGCTGAGCTGCAATCATCCCTCTATATCAGATTACCGAGCGAAACCCTGCAGCTCGCCTTCGGCCCAGCCGATCGCGTCGTCAATCGATCCGCCGGTGAACAGTTTGGCGAGCATTAGCGGCATCACTCCGCGATTGTAGATTTGCACTGCAATCTCGGCCGGGGCGGGGGCGCCTGCCACATCGGCCGTTGCGTGATGCGACGGGCGGATCGGGTAGTGGTACACTGTGCCGCGCGGCGGCTCCACCTCCTCCCACACCTTGAAATCCAGCATGCTGTCGAACGGCGGAATATCGAAGCCGGACACGGCTGTGGTGCGTTCCTGCACCTGCTCGCGCTGCGACAGGAATTCCAGCAGCTCCTTTGCTGCGGTCTTGTTGCGGTTGAACGACCAGGTTGCCCAGAAATACGGATTGTAGGCAACGAATCGGCCCTTTGGCCCACGCGGCGCGGGAAAGGTCCAGCAATCCTCCGCAATGTGCGGCTGGTCGCGTTTTGCCACAGCCCATGCCGATGGCGGATTGAAGATCAGCGCACTCTGCCCGGAGATCAGCGCCCGGTTGTTCGACGCACTGTCGTAGCTGAGCACATCCCGCGGCAGGTATTTTACAAGCTGCGCGCTGTATTCCATGACCTGGCGCACTTCATCGGAGCGCACCTTGACGTTGCCTTGCGCGTCAACGAGCTGGGCCCCGAACGCGGCAAACAGAGCACCGCAGAAATCGACGCAATCGCCGGCATTGGAAAGCCCAAGCGCGAATGGCTTGCTCACCTTTGAACAGGCTTCGGCCGCCTTCAGGCACGCGTCCCACGTCCAGGCATCGGCCCCAGCGGTGTACTCGTTATTCACTGGATAGGCGGCCAGCACGTCGAATCCGGCCGTGACTTTCAGCACGCTGATCCGGCCGCAGGGCGGCTGGTTCTGCGAGCCGGAGTTGCTCGGCACCGCCATCCAGTGGCCGCCGATCTTTGCCAGATACTCGTTTACTGGATTGGTCGGGCCGTATTTGGCGGCCAATCGCTGCACCACGTCATCGACCGGTTCGAACGAATTCGCGTGATTGTGGATCTCCCACACCGGCAGCGCAATCACGTCATGACCCGTCTTCGCCTGCGCCTCGGCCGCGGCGGTGATCACCAGCTTGTTGCCGGCGCTCATGTAATCGACCGTAACCTCGACCTTGTTCTGCTGCGCCCACGCTTCGATCTGCTTGCTCATTGATACGTTGCCGCCGGGAACCCAATGATCCCAGAAGGCGAGCGCCAGCTTTCCCGCAGCGCCGGCGGTTCGGATGTGGACCAGCGGCAGGGTCGCGGCGGCCGACAGTTGCATGGCAGTCCGGCGAGTGATGCTATTCCTTGTCATTGTACCAAGCTCCCCCGTTTCTCGTCGGCTTTTGTAATTATGCGGGCCGGTTCAGGCCGACCGATAACCGTTTCAGACGCGCTGACCGGCGCCATTGCGAGCGCGCGCAAGGCGACACTCGCCATCCGCAATCCCCGCGATTCCAGGATTGCGGTATCAGTCTGGTCAATCAATGGCAGCCTGACACTGCCTGGTGAATCAGGCGGAGGCCAACATCCGTCCCAGCGGCCGGCCGCCGAAGAGATGCATATGGAAATGCGGCACTTCTTGCCCGGCGTGGTCCCCCATATTGGCCAGCAACCGATAGCCCTGCGCTTCAAGGCCAAGCTGTTTCGCCAACTTGCCGACTGCTCGTGTGAATCCGGTGATTTCCTCCGAACTGGCGTTCGCGCTGAAATCAGCGAACGACACATACCGCCCTTTCGGCACGATCAGCACATGTACCGGTGCCTGCGGGTTGATGTCATGGAACGCCAGTGCCCATTCGTCTTCGTATGCCTTCTGGCACGGTATTTCCCCCCGCAAAATCCTGGCGAAGATGTTGGCATCGTCATATGGCAGCAGTCCGCTGACCGGCATCGCATAGCCTCCCCGACAGCACCGGTTATGGGATTTTGGTCGTGTCCAACCCGAAGGCGACGGGCAATGTGCGGGCGCGGGAAGCCTTCTCGGCGATGCCGCTGACGCCCTCGCGCCGCTTCAGTTCGGCCCAGACCTCCTCCGGGTGCACCCCGCACGTCACCCACAGCACGATCAGGTGGTAAAGCACATCGGCGCTTTCCGCCACAACAGCATCGTGGTTCCCGCGCACGCCCTCGATCAGGCACTCGACCGCTTCTTCCCCGAATTTCTGTGCCACTTTGGCCAGGCCTCGCCCCAGCAGCCGGGCCGAGTGACTGACCGCAGGGTCGGCGTTTCGCCGATCCATGACGACTGCGAACAACCGGTCAAGCACGACCGACCCCGGTCCGATGGCCAACGGCGGCGGCGGGCGCGGCGTCGCGGCATCGATGCCGGCCAGCACCGCCTTGTCCGACGGTTGTCCCCGCTTGCGCAGCGCCTTAGACCTGCGGTCCCGTTTCTTCAACGGCTCCGGTTTGACCTGCTTCTTCTTGACCGACTTGTTCTTTACCGATTTGGCCATGCGACCGTCGTCCTACGCGATCTGCCGCTGGAGCCTGACCGGCAGTCCCGCCGCAGCCAAAGCCTCCTTCACGTGAGAAATGGTGAACGTGCCGAAATGGAACACGCTTGCTGCCAACAGCCCGGTCGCGCCAGCCTGCGCACCCTCGACAAAATGCGCCAGCGTTCCCACGCCGCCGGAGGCGATCACCGGCACCCGAATGGCGTCGCAGACGGCACGCAGCAGCACCAGATCGAAGCCCAGGCCGGTGCCGTCGCGGTCCATGCTGGTCAGCAGGATTTCGCCTGCGCCCGCCGCTGCAACATGTTGACACCACGATACAGCGTCGATCCCGGTCGGACGTCGACCGCCATGGGTGAACACCTCCCAGCATGCCGGCGCGCTCTGCCTGGCATCAACCGCCACCACCACACATTGGCTGCCGAATTTCCGCGCCGCCTCATTGACCAGTTCGGGCCGCGCCACTGCGGCCGAGTTCACGCTGCATTTGTCGGCCCCGGCTAGCAGCAGCTTTCGCATATCGTCGGTGCTGCGCACACCGCCGCCGACCGTCAGCGGCAGGAAAACGCGCGCGGCGGTGCGGGCGACCACGTCCAAAATGGTGTCTCGGTTTTCGTGGCTGGCGGTGATGTCCAGGAAGCAGAGTTCATCGGCACCGGCAGCGTCGTAAACCGCCGCCTGCTCCACTGGATCGCCGGCATCGCGCAGGGCGACGAAGTTCACGCCTTTAACGACGCGGCCGTCCTTCACATCCAGACAAGGAATGACACGGATTTTCAGCATCCTAAGCGTCTTGTAGTATCGGCCTTCGTGATCGTGGCAAGC
>DATIMO010000522.1:0-1868 GCA_035475215.1 Acetobacteraceae bacterium
TTCAATGCCAGCGTCACCTGTGCTGCGCTGAACAAATTGGTCGCCCCGGTGATGACGGCATTGCTGAGCTGTTCCGGCGAATAATGCGTACCGAACAGATCGACCCCCTGCGGGCCGGCAGCGGCCTTGGCCGCATGGCGGATCATCTGCGGCAAGCTCGCGGCAACGCCACTCAGTTCATGGAACGCCGTGTGGCCCATCCACCAGATACCGAAGCCAATCCCGCCGATGATCAGCACGGTCAGCAGCACCGCCGCGGGCCAACGGTGCCCGCGCAAACGGCGGGCCGACCAGTCCAGTACCGGATCCAACACGAAACCGATCACTGCGGCGAAGACGAACGGGATCAGAGCGTAACGCAGCGTATAGGCAAGCAGCACCAGCACGGCGCCGATAATGGCGATCGGCCAACCGCCGACGCGCGACCGGCTCTCGGTCTGTCGGTTTGGTTCGGACGTGCCGTGCGGCGGCGCTGTGTCCTGGTCGGGCGGCATGCGGACCTAGCGCCTCGTTCTGCGGCCGGGTTGCCTACCGATAGAGAGCAAGCAGCCGGGCCCGCGAAATCCACAACTCCGTGCGGTCGCGGCGAAAGCAGTGCCGCCGTAATGCCGCCGGATTGAAGGCGCGGGCGAAGGCCCAAATAAGGGCGTCTTCACCGAGTTCATGCCACCCGGTCGGCACGCCGACGTCGATCAGCTCAACCCCGAACCGTGCCGCGGTGCGACGAATCTGCGCGCGCCGTCGCCGGCTGCCGAATGTCACGCAGGCGTGAACGCTACGCACATCGGCCCAGGCGGGATCCTGATCGAGATGGCGTGCCAGCTCACTGAACGAGGCCAGCATTCGTCGGCGGATCAATTGGGCCCAGCGGAAGTCCGGCCCGACCAGGGAGAACCGCGGTAGCTGCTCGTTCCAGATGTGCAGAAGAGCGATTGCTTCGCCGGCAAGGATGCGGGTGCCGTCGCTGAGCCGCACATCGTGCCGTGCGGCGGCACGCGAGATACGGAACAGGCAGGTGGGATCGTCGGTGAACTCCTGCACGCCGTACCAGCGCCGCAGTGCCGCGTCGGTGGTGCGCACCAGTACGGCCCAAAGCAGATCGCCGGCGCCTGGCGAGGACGCCGAAGCGGTGGTTCGTGGAACCGGCAGCGACTCCAGCGTTTCTGCCGGATCGCTCGGCTCGCGAATTGCGGTGCTCGAACTCATGCGCCCGTCCTGACGGAGCGGACAAGGTCGTGAGATACGGCACCTGCCATGGCGTACTCTCCCGGGAGGCTGGACGGACCGGATCGCCGCGGAGTAAGCGCGCCGCCGATGTCGGCGCGTTAGCAGATTGGGTTCTTCAGCGTGGTCGCGCAACTCCGATATCGAACTATTGCCCAAGTTCGGGGTTGCGCCAACAATGCCGCATGTCCGGTCACCCTCTCGATTGCCTCAAATGCCCCAGCCTGTGTTGCCGCCAGGCCGGTTATGTCGAGGTGAGTCAAGCGGACATCAAACGGCTGGCGAAGTTCCTGAACCTGACGGTGCGGGCTTTCGAGCAGCGACACGTCGTCGAGACGACGCGCAAGGGGGCCAAACGAATCAAGTCCGGCTACGATACCTGCCAGTTCCTTGGCGAGGATCGGATGTGCACGGTCTACGAGGCTCGGCCGCGCGACTGCCGAGGTTATGTCTGCTGGAATCAACAGGACCGCACCGTGTACGAGTTCGCGCGGTTCTTTCAGACTACTCCATCGGCTTTACGGGACGAGGAAAAGAAGGACCGCTAGACTAGTCGTGTTTCACGCTCTGGCCGCCGAGAAACGCGGCCACTGCGGGATTTGCACGCAGCCCGATCAGGTCCTGTTTCGACGGAAGCTGCGGCC
>DATIMO010000523.1:0-2594 GCA_035475215.1 Acetobacteraceae bacterium
CACGACGCGCCGGTCACAATGCACATCACGTCGCCGAAGCATGCTTCAAAGCGGTGGGCCGTGCCCTGCGGATTGCGGCCGAGATGGATCCGCGCGCGGGGGACGCGATCCCTTCAACCAAGGGCGCGTTATGAGGATTTACACCGCCCATCTGCGGGCCCGAACCGAGCCGAAACTCGTTCGGGAGGGATTTTCCTGGGGCGCGCTGGTGTTCGGTCCATTATGGCTGCTTGCGCAACGAGCGTGGATTCCCGCCGTGCTGGCCTTCGCGGCGGCGATCCTGGTCGGGGTACTGACGGCCGCCGGTGCGAGAATCGTGCTGGAACTTGGGCTTGCTGTCCTGCTGGGGCTGGTTGGCCATGACCTGGTTCGCTGGTCAATTGCCCGGCGCGGCTACGTGCTCGCTCACGTGCTGGCCGCCGGCAATGCCGAGGCCGCACTGGCGCGATTGCTGACCGCGCGACCGGATGTTGCGGGCGCTTTCATGCCCGCCGGCATGGCGCGATGAAGCTTGCCGTGGTCGACTACGGCAGTGGCAATCTTGCATCTGCGTCGCGGGCGCTGGTGCATGCCGCCGAGCGTGCCGGCATCAGAGCCGAGGTGCGTGTGACCGCCGATCCGCATCTGGTCCGGCACGCGGATCGCATCGTGCTTCCGGGTCAGGGGGCATTTGCCGATTGTGCCCACGGATTGGCAGCGGTGTCCGGGATGCCGGCTGCAATCGAGGCGGCAACCGCAGCCGGCACGCCGTTCCTGGGCATCTGCGTTGGTATGCAGCTTATGGCAGAACGCGGGCTGGAGCACGAAATCACTCCAGGTTTCGGCTGGATCAAGGGTGAGATCGGGGCAATGGACGTGCCGGCATTGCGCCTGCCGCAAATGGGCTGGAACGGGCTGAATTTTCTACCCGGCGCGCATCCGCTTCTGGATGGGCTGCGACCTGGTGATCACGCCTATTTCGTGCACAGCTATGCACTGCAGGGCGGGTCACCGTCGCAGGTGCTGGCAACAGCCGATTACGGAGGCCCGGTGGTTGCAATGGTGGTCGCCGGGAATCGTGCGGGTACGCAATTTCATGTGGAAAAAAGCCAGGCAGTGGGCATCCGCATCATGATGAACTTTCTGCGCTGGTCGCCCTGGAATGTCTGATGCCAAGGGCGATGCCCCGGCCTCTGTGCTTGCGGTCGAGCGAGTCGAGGCGTTCACCGATGACGATCTGCACGCGCTGTGCGAGGCGACGCACGCTGCGATCATCGAAGGTGGCGGCTTCGGTTGGATTAACCCGCCCGGCCAACGCTCGTTAGAGAGCTACTATCGCGGCGTGCTGTTGGTGCCGGAGCGGCACCTCTTCCTGGCTCGGCTGGACGGCACGGTGGTGGGCTCCGCACAACTTGTACGGCCGCCACGCAACAACGAAGCGCAGGGTTTTGCGGCAACGCTGATGCACTCGTTCATAGCCCCCTATGCGCGGGGCCACGGATTGGCGCGATTGCTGACCCAACACGTGGAGGAAGCGGCACGGGCGGCCGGTTACCACGTGCTGAACCTGGACGTGCGGGAGACCCAGACGGTGGCGATCCGGCTATACGAATCGTTGAATTTCGTTCGTTGGGGCGTGCATCCGTCGTACGCCAGGGTATCGGGCAAGACGATCCGCGGCTTTTACTATTACAAACTCCTGAAAGGCTCGGCGCGGCGGCGCGAGACGTCCGGCTGATGCCGCTGACGCTGTATCCGGCAATCGACCTGAAGGATGGACAGTGCGTGCGGTTGCGCCGCGGCGCGATGGATGCCGCGACCGTCTATTCGGATGATCCGGCGGCTCAAGCGACGGCTTGGGAGAAGGCGGGATTCGAGTGGCTGCATGTGGTTGATCTGAATGGCGCGTTCGCCGGGCGTCCGGTCAATGCACCGGCGGTGCGGGCGATCTTGTCTGCGGTTTCGATACCGGTGCAACTGGGCGGCGGGATCCGCGACATCGCCGGGGTCGAGGCGTGGCTGTCGGCCGGTGTGCGGCGGGTCATCCTGGGAAGCGCGGCGGTGAAATCGCCGGAGTTGGTGCATGGGGCGTGTCATGCGTTTCCGGGTCGCGTGGCGGTTGGGATCGATGCGCGCGACGGTCGGGTGGCGACCGAGGGATGGACGGAAGAGTCGGAACTTCAGGCGACCGAGTTGGCGCTGCATTTCGAGGATGCCGGGGTGGCCGCGATCATCTATACCGATATCGGCCGGGACGGGACGTTGAGTGGGGTTAACGTAGAGCAGACGATGGCTTTGGCGCGGCGGGTTTCCGCGCCGGTGATCGCATCCGGCGGGGTGGCGGGGGTGGATGATCTTGCGGCGCTGCGAGAGGTTGCGCCTGGGACCAGCCTGGAAGGCGTGATCATCGGGCGAGCGCTGTACGACGGGCGGATTGACCCGGCTGTGGCTTTGGCGACGGTGCGTCGGGAGTAGAGCGCGGCCAGCGCATCGGCGAACAAGTTGGGGATGTCAGAATTTCTGTGTGCGAGGCGATGATTATCTCGCCCCCATGTTGGGCAATTGAGCGTATCGGGCGAACGCCCGGCCGGCAAGTCCGGAATGCGTTCTGATGG
>DATIMO010000524.1:0-14092 GCA_035475215.1 Acetobacteraceae bacterium
GAAGCGGGCCGGGTAGGTGATGTGAGCGGCGGCGCGGGCGACTGTGGTACGGCCAGATTCCATCGGCTGACGCAGCGCTTCCAAGGCGGGTTTGGGGAATTCGGGCAGTTCGTCGAGGAACAGTACGCCGCGGTGGGCCAGGGAGACCTCGCCGGGGCGGGCGCGTTGGCCGCCGCCGGACAGCGCCGCCTGAGAGGCGGAATGGTGTGGTTCGCGAAACGGAGGACGCATCACCAAGCGACCTCCGTCGAGCAGGCCGGCAACGCTGTGGATCATGCTGACCTCCAGCGCCTGTGCCGGCGTGAGGTCGGGCAACAGGCCTGGCAGGCGTGCGGCGAGCATGGATTTACCGGCGCCCGGGGGACCGATCAGCAGCAGGTTGTGGCCGCCCGCTGCGGCGATCTCCAGCGCGCGCTTCGCGGTTTCCATGCCCTTCACGTCGGAGAGTTCCGGGCCGCGCGGGGCTTCGGCCAAGCCGGACGGTTGCGGTGGCGTGAGGACTTGCGAGCCGCGGAAGTGGTTGATGAGGGTGAGCAGATCGGGGGCGGCCAGGACTTCGATGCGTCCGGCCCAGGCTGCCTCCCCGCCCTGGCTGGCGGGGCAGATCAGGCCGAGATCGCGGGAGGAAGCGCCGATGGCGGCGGGCAGCACGCCGGTGACCGGGTGCAGGGTGCCGTCGAGATGCAGTTCGCCAAGCGCCGCGTAGCCGTCGATTTCGTCGCGCGGCAGGACTTCCATGGCGGCGAGGACGCCGAGGGCGAGGGGCAGGTCGAAATGGCTGCCTTCTTTCAGGAGGTCCGCCGGGGCCAGGTTGATGAGCACGCGGCGTGGGGGGAGTGACAGGCCCATGGCGGAGAGTGCGGCGCGCACGCGTTCGCGGGCCTCGCCGACGGCTTTGTCCGGGAGGCCGACAATCAGGAAGGCGGGCAGACCGGCGGAGATCTGCACCTGGACTTCCACTGGTACCGCCTCGATGCCGGCAAACGCGAAGGTGCGGATGCGGGCGATGGCGGCGGTGGGGGGTATGGCGTTCACCGCGGCAGTCTGCGGGGAAATGGTGAACGGGGGGTGAGCGGCGCAGGGGTTTTGGGTGGCACCCTCGCCCGGTGAGCTTCGCTCACCAACTTCTCCCGCGGAACGGGAGAGGTGTCACCGGTCAGGTGGCGGCTGCGTGGGTGATGACCTGGATCGCGGTGGTGATCCCTTGTGCGTCCACATCCAGATGGGTGCAGGCGCGGGCCCGGTAGCGGCCCATTGTGGAGATCTGCACGCCTTCGCGTCGGACGCGGCTGGCAAGTTCATCGGCGGTGAGGGTGGTGCCGGTGGTATCGAAAAAGACCAGATTGGTTTCCGGCTGTTCCACCACGACGCCGGGAATCTGAGCCAACCCACGGGCCAGCGCCTTGGCGTTGGCGTGATCGTCGGCCAGCCGATCGATATTGTGGTCGAGTGCATAGCTGCACGCGGCGGCGCAGATGCCGGCCTGGCGCAGCGAACCGCCGAGGCGCTGCTTCCAGCGCCACACTTCGTCGATGAAGTCCGCCGAACCGCACAGAACCGCCCCCAGCGGTGCGCCAAGTCCCTTGGTGAAGTCGAGCCAGACCGAATCGCAGCCGGCGGCCATCTCGGCAGGCGAGACGCCGGCGGCGACAACCGCATTCATCAGACGTGCGCCGTCCATGTGGGTTTTCATGCCGTTTTCGTGTGCGGCAGCCAGCACGGCTGTGAGTCGTTCCATCGGCCAGACGGAACCGCCGCCGAGATTGGCTGTCTGTTCCACTTCCACGAGAGTCTGCGGCGGGGAGTTGCGGCGCCGGTCGCGCAAGGCGGCGTGCAGGGTGTCAGTGTCGAACTGGCCGCGATCACCTCTCAGGCCGAGCACGGAGACACCGGTCAAAGCGCCAGGCGCGCCGCCCTCGGCGATGATGATATGGGCCGTTTCGTGGGCAATCACTTCGTCGCCCGGCCGGCAGTGGGTCAGGATGGCGACTTCGTTGCACATGGTTCCGGAGGGCAGGAAGACCGCGGCTTCTTTGCCGAGGAGTGCCGCCATGCGATCGCAAAGCGCGTGCACTGTGGGATCGTCGCCGTGCTGCTCATCACCGACCTCGGCCGCCATCATAGCCTGTTTCATTGCCGGGGAGGGGCGGGTCTGGGTGTCGGAGTAGAGGTTCACGCGCACTGGTGGCAGCCGCGCGTCCGGGCGCCCGGGGGTGTTCAACCGTGCGACGTGGGTCATTGGGATCCTCTCTGGGCCGGTGGTTGGCACAGCAAAGCAGGCAAGCGGCGCGCTGTCAGCCCTTTGCCCGGGCGGCGGGTCGCGCCAGGGGTGCGGCGGCTTTTGCTGGTGGCCCGTACACCTGTTGTGCGCGACGACGGAACGCGTTCACCATGCGCCGCACCGCTTCGTTGAAGACCATGCCGATGGCGGCCTGCAGGATGCGGCTGCGGAACTCGAAATCGACGAAGAAATCGACTTCCGTGCCGTCGTCGTGGGGGATGAAGTCCCATTGGTTGTTCAGATAGCGAAAGGGGCCGTTCTCGTATCGCACCTTCACGTGTTGCGGGCGATCGAGGGTGACGCGACTGGTGAAGTTTTCGCGGAACGGTCCGAAGCCGATGGTCAGGTCGGCGACCAGTTCGGTGGCGGTGCGGCTTCGCACGCGGGCGCCGACGCACCAGGGAAGGAATTCCGGGTAGCGGCCGACATCAGCGACCAGATCGAAGAGCTGCTCGGGCTGATAGGGAACGAGTTGTCGCTCGGCGTGGGTGGGCATCAGCCCTCACCCGCGCCGCTGTGCGGGGCGACCCCCGGGTCGATGCCCGGGGGCAGGCTCTCTCCCGCAGAGCGGGAGAGGTGATTCTGCTCTCGTGGGATGCGCGACCGAGCGGCCTGCAAGGCCGCGAAATCGGTGTCGGCGTGGTAGGAACTGCGGGTGAGCGGAGTGGCGGAGACCAGCAGGAAGCCCTTGGCGCGGGCCAGGGCGGCATAGTCCGCGAATTCGTCGGGCGGAACGAAGCGGTCCACGGCGGCGTGCTTTACGCTGGGCTGCAGGTATTGGCCGATGGTGAGGAAATCAACGTCGGCGATGCGGAGGTCATCCATGACCTGGAGGATTTCGGGACGCTGCTCGCCGAGCCCGACCATCAGGCCTGATTTGGTGAAAATTGTCGGATCGAGCATCTTCATGCGGTCGAGCAGGCGAAGGGATTGGTAATAGCGCGCGCCTGGGCGAATGGTGGGGTAGAGGCGGGGCACTGTTTCAAGATTGTGGTTGAAGACGTCGGGGCGGGCTTCAGCCACGACCTCGGCGGCGCCTGGCTTGCGCAGGAAGTCGGGGGTGAGTGTCTCGATCGTGGTGGCGGGCGCGGCGGTTCGGATGGCGCGGATCACGGCGGCGAAATGCGCGGCGCCGCCGTCCGGCAGGTCGTCGCGATCGACCGAAGTGATGACGACATGCCTCAGGCGGAGCTTTGCCACCGCGTCGGCGACGCGGACGGGTTCGTCGAGCGCGAGCGCGCCCGGTAGGCCGGTGCGGACGTTGCAGAAGCCGCAGGCACGCGTGCAGGTGTCGCCCATGATCATCATGGTGGCGTGGCGCTGGCTCCAGCACTCGCCGATGTTGGGGCAGGCAGCTTCTTCGCACACCGTGACGAGGTGGTTTTCGCGCATGAGCGCGCGGGTTTCGTGGAAGACCGGGTGCGTGGGCGCCTTGACCCGTATCCAGGCGGGTTTTCGCTGGATGGGGTTGTCTGGGCGATGCGCCTTCTCGGGGTGGCGCAGGTCGCGATGATCGATCAGGAGCCTAGTGGACATGTCGGGCTACAAGTGGCGGGGGTGTGTGGGGGCGTCAAGCGCGGCTGAACCCGATCGCGCGGCTACGATCACGGTTTGCGCTCTGCGGCGATGCGCTGCCCGGTTTCGCCCACATGCGGCCAGAACCGCCGGTTCCGCGGCAACGAAACCGACTGCGGCGCATCCGGGCGCGACAGTTGAGCGACCAACGCGCATTGCTCAGGATCGGGTCGTCTCCGGCCTCTGGTTGCGGTTTCGGCGCTGGCAGGCAACCGGCATCTATCGCACAGCCATTAGTCCGTCATACGCATCGCCGGCATCGCGAAAGCCGCGGCCTTGCAACTCGGTCAGCACCTGATCGGAAACCGGCCGCAATCCCTCGCGCCAGGCCGCACGGGTCGTTGCATCCGGTTCGATGATCTCCTGTCCTGAACCATGCGCCGCATCCAGCATGGGTTTGTCCCACACGCCCCACAGGGCGGCGAAGCGGTCCACCAGTGCCGGGCCGGACATCGCGTCCAGCACCGTGCGAACGTCGGGCGGCAAGGCGTCGTAGCGCGCCTGGTTCATCACGATGAAAAAGGCGGAGCTGTAGAATGGCACGTCTGTGTGCACGTGAAGCCAGTCGGTGGCGCCCGGAATGGCGGTGCCCCAGTTCGTCACCACGCCGTCCAGCCGCCCGTCCTTCAGCGCGGGAACCACCTCGTTGAATTGAAGCACCACCGGCTGCGCGCCGACATAGGCCTAAGCCTCAGAGACGGTGGCGTTGGGCGAGCGCAGGCGCAGCCCCTTCAGATCCGAAAGCTGCATCACGCGATGCGTGGTGGTGTGCACCAGCCCCGGATTGTGCACGGAAACTGCCAGTAGTTTGAAGCCGGCGTAATCATCGGCCAGAGATCCAGCGGTTGCCAGACGCCAGAACGCGCGGGAACCCGATTGTGCGTCGTGTACCGCGAACGGCAATTCCAGGATGGCACTGCGCCAGAACGGATTGCCGGCCTCGGCCCCGCGCAGGCCCAGCGCGATATCCACGGTGCCGTCGCGGACCTGCGCGGCCTGTTTCGTCACTCCGCCGAGCGGGGACGCGGCGTTCAGGACCTCTATCTTCAGCCGTCCGCCGGTGCGGCCTTCCAATTCACGTGCCCAGGGACCGACCAGATCGGTTTCGAAGAAGCTTGTCGGGCCGAGAAAATGGGTGAACCGCAGAGTCAACGGTTGGGCGTGAACCGGTGCCGCCCCAGACAGCATCATCAGCAGCATCATCAGCAGCAATAGCAGAGTGCGCACGGTGATTCCTCCCATGGTGCGGGCCGCGATGCGGGTTGGCCGGCAACCCGAAGACCAAGCTGTGCGAAGCAGTGCCGGCAAATTTCGCAGGTGACAAGCCCTGCCATAGCTTCTCAGATGCGACGGCAGCGGCTAGAAGCCTGCTCCGGCGACACGGAGGCGATGATGGCGGACTTTGAAACCATTCTGATCGAGACGCATGGGCGTGTTGGGCTGATCCGGCTGCATCGTCCGCAGGCGCTGAACGCGCTGTGTGATCAGCTCATGACCGAACTGGGTCGCCAGTTGCTGGATTTCGATGCGGATCCGGCGATTGGTGCCATCGTGCTGACCGGCAGCGAGAAAGCCTTCGCTGCGGGTGCCGATATCAAGGAAATGCGCGAGCGGACGCATCCGTCGGCCATGATGGAGGATTTCATCGGCGCGCGGTGGGAGACGGTGTTGCGCGTGAAAAAGCCGGTGGTTGCCGCGGTGGCAGGATTTGCGCTGGGCGGCGGGTGCGAGCTGGCGATGATGTGCGACATCATCCTGGCTGCCGATACGGCAAAATTCGGCCAGCCGGAGATCAATCTCGGGGTCATTCCGGGTGCGGGGGGGACGCAGCGGCTGACCCGCGCGGTGGGTAAGTCGAAGGCGATGGAGATGATCCTGACCGGGCGGATGATGGACGCGGCCGAGGCGGAGCGGGCCAATCTGGTATCCCGCGTGGTTGCGGCGGAGCAGTTGTTGCCGGAAGCAATCAAGGTGGCGGAGAAGATTGCCGGGCTTTCGCCGGTAGCCGTGGCGTTGGCGAAGCAGGCGGTGAATCGCGCGTTCGAAACGACGCTGGCCGAGGGCGTGCGGCATGAACGCGCGCTGTTCCTGCCCCTGTTCGGCACGCCGGACCAGCAGGAGGGGATGGCGGCCTTCGTCGAGAAGCGGAAGCCGGTATTCGGGCGTGGGTGAGATTCATTTTGGCCTGGAATTCGTGGTGGCGTCGTGAATGGCCGACGTTCGCCGGCCATGACGATTTGGGCGGTGGCCATGACCGGTTTGACCAGGCGGAGTTGTGCCGCGTAGGGTCACGGCTGACAGACGCGCAGCCGCGATGGTCAGGGGGGAAGAATGAAAATCCGCCGACGTGATCTCGGGAAAGCCGGGCTTGCGAGCCTGGTGATGGTCGGGCAAGCGAGGGCGCAGAGCGGCACTGGCGACAATGCGATCACTGGTCTGCCGCGCAATCAGACACTGATTGCCGAAAATCCGGAAGGTACCATCAAGAACGCCGGCTGGTTCAACATCTGGGCCATCAACGCCGGAGGCCAGTCGACTGGCCTGCATCAGTTGGCGATGGATACGTTGTGGTACATCGATCCCGAGCAGGGTATCGATGGTGTCTGGACCAATGCGCTCGCTGCGGAGAAACCAGCTTACAACAACGACTTCACCGAAATGACGGTGAAGTTGCGCAACGGGCTGTTCTGGAGTGACGGCACGCCGTTCACCGCCGACGATCTGCTGTTCACGGTCGAGGCGCACCTCAAGACCAGTGGGCTGCGCTGGAGCGCGCCGATCCAGATCAACGTGGACAGCGTCACGTCACCCGATCCGGCCACGGTGGTTTTCAGGCTGAAGAAACCCAATTCGCGGTTCCACGCGCTGTTCACGGTGCGCTGGAACGCGATGTGGATCATGCCGAAGCACATCTTCGAAAAGGCCGGCGATCCTTTGCATTTCGCCTTCAACCCGCCGGTGTCGCTCGGCGCCTACACGCTGCACAGTTTCGATACCAACGGCAAATGGTTCATCTGGCAGGCGCGCGACGACTGGCAGCGCACGACGCTGGGCGCCTACGGCAAGCCTGGACCGAAATACGTGGCCTATGTCGATCCCGGTCCGCCGGACAAGCGGGTGATCGCACAACTCAATCATCAGCTTGATATCATTCACGATACGTCACCGGAGGGGATGTTTACCCTGGCGCGGGAGGCGAAGGCGTCGCATGGCTGGTTCAGCGGGTTCCCGTATGCGCATCCGGACCCCACCTTGCCGGCGGTGGTGTTCAACAACCAGTTGGAGATGTTCAAGAGCCGCGACGTGCGCTGGGCGCTGGCGCTGCTGATCGACATGAAGGCGGTGGCGTTGGCGTCGTATCGCGGTGCTGCGACGATCAGCGCCATTGGGGTTCCGCCCACCGGCTGCTATCCGAAATTCTATTTCGAACCGATGGAAGCCTGGCTGCGCGATTTCAGCATCGATACCGGCAAGCGCACGATCAAGCCGTACGACCCGACGGTCGGCACGCAGATCGCCGCGCTGATGCGGCCATCTCTCGGCAACCAGATCCCGACGGATCCTGCGAAGATCGCCAACTCGTTCGGCCGCGGGTGGTGGAAACCCGACCCGCAGGCTGCGACGGAACTGCTGGAACGCGCCGGGTTTAGCAAGCGCGGCGATCGCTGGATGATGCCGGATGGGAAACCGTTCGCCGTCCGCGTCATGGTGGAAGGCGAGGCAAGGCCGGTGATGACACGGGCCGGCAGCATGATCGCCCAGCAATGGCGGCAGTTCGGGATCGACGCCAGCACCTCGGTGGCGCAGGGCACCATGAACGACCGCCGTGCTGCGGGTGATTTCCACGTGATGATCGGGTGGAGCGTGGAAACCTGGGGCGGCCATCCGGACCTGTCGTTCTTTCTGGATAGCTGGCATTCGGAGTTCGTCGCACCCCCGGGCAAGGTGCAGCCGGCGCGCAACTGGCAGCGGTGGTCCAACCCGGAGCTCGACAAGATTATCGAGGCGATCCGCAAGATCGACTTCGACGATCCCAAGGGTGTGGAACTGGGGCTCGATTACCTGAAGCTGGTGGCGCGGGAGATGCCGACCATTCCGCTGATGTCCTACAACGTGTTCACGGTGATGGACGAGACGTACTGGACCGGCTATCCGAATGCGGAAACCGCACCGTACACCGATCCGGTGCCGAACTGGGCGAACAGCCATAGCATGATGGTGAAGCTGAGACCGCGGAGCGCCTGAACCGGCGTGCGATCCTATGCGTCCTATTTGCTCGGTCGGCTGGCGCAGTTCGTGCTGGTGGTGTTCATCGGGATCAACATCTCGTTCGTGGTGACCCACGCGACGCCGATCGATCCGGTGGAGCAGACGATCGCCGCGACGACATCATTCGGCAGCACCAGCCCGGAGGCGATTGCCCGCATGCGGGTATCCCTGCGTGAATTGTATGGTCTGCAAGGCGGGTGGTGGTCGCAGTACACGGGGTTCTGGAAACGCGTGGCGGTGGCGGATTTCGGCCCATCGCTGTCGGCGTTTCCGACACCGGTTTCGGTGCTGATCTGGCGCGCGCTTCCCTGGACGGTAGGCCTGCTGAGCGTTGCGACGGTGATATCCTGGGGGCTGGGCAATCTGCTGGGTGGGCTGGCGGGGTACTATCGGGACAGCCGGTTGCTGCGTGTGACCGGTCTGCTGGCGATGGGGTTTCACCCGGTGCCGTATTACATCGTGGCTTTCGTGCTGCTGATCCTGTTCGGCTATGTCTGGCCGGTGCTGCCGATCAGCGGGGGCGCGGCGATGAACCTGGCACGCGGGTTCGATCCGGCGTTCATCGGCAGCGTGCTGCGCCATTCGATCCTGCCGGTGCTGTCGCTGGTGCTGGTCGGGATCGGCGGCTGGTTCATGGGCATGCGGTCACTGGTATCCAACATCGTTACCGAGGATTACGTGACCTATGCCGAGCTGGCGGGCGTGAAGCCGCGACGCATCCTGCTGTCCTATGTCATGCGGAATGCATTGACGCCGCAGGTGACGGGTCTGGCGCTGTCGCTCGGCGGGATCTTTAATGGTGCGATCATCGCCGAGGTGGTGTTCGGCTACCCTGGGGTCGGCACGCTGCTGGTGGATGCGGTACATGCGGGCGATTACAGCCTGGTTCTGGGACTGACGTCGGTTTCCATCGTGGCGGTATCCTTGGCGGTGCTGCTGATCGATCTGCTGTATCCGCTGCTCGATCCTCGTGTGAAGGCCGGCCGCGCGTGAAGGCGGGTTAACGCGTGCTTGCGGTGTTGCGTGACCTGTTGCGGACCAACCGCGCATTCGCGGCCGGTGCGGTGCTGCTTGGGATCGTGGTGGCGGTGTCGGTGATGTCGGCGTTTTCGCCGTATCCGCCGGGCGATACGTATGTCGTGCCGCCGGACCTGTCGCCGGGTTGGCCGTATCTGCTGGGCACCACCTCGCGCGGGCAGGATGTGTTCTGGCAACTCAGTGCCGCAATCCGCAACACCTTGCTGTTCGGGATCAGCGTCGCGCTGATCAGCCGCTGCATTTCACTGCTGGTCGGCATGGTGGCCGGATACGCCGGAGGGATTCTGGACCGCGTGCTGATGTCGGTGAACGATACGTTCGTGGTCATTCCGCTGTTTCCGATCCTGGTGCTGTTCTATTTCGTGATGCGCGACCGGCTTTCGTGGCTGCTGCTGGCGCTGGTGATGGCCGGGTTCGGCTGGGCGTATGACGCGCGGCTGATCCGGTCGATGGTAATGAGCCTGCGCACGCGGGAATTCACGGACACGGCGCGGTTTTCGGGCATGAGCACGGCGCAGGTGCTGGTCCAGGAGCATCTGCCGTACGTGTTGCCGATCGTGTTCGCCACGACGATGAACAACATCAACTGGTCGATCGGGCTGGAGGTGACGCTTTCGGTGCTGGGGTTCACCGACATCAACACGCCGACAATCGGGGTGATGATCTACTGGGCCAACCAGCATACCGCGCTGGTGGCCGGGGTGTGGTGGTGGATCCTGTTTCCGGTCGTGCTGGTGGTGATGACGTTCATCGGGCTGTTCCTGCTGGCGACGTCGATGAACGAATATATCGATCCGCGCAGCCGGCTGGCGCGTGCCACGTGAGCGCGGCGACCGGATTGCCGGTGCTGAGAGTGGCGGGATTCTCGGCGTGGTATCGCGTGGACAGTTTCGGGATCACGCGTGAAGTGCATGCGGTGGACGATATCAGCCTGGAAATTGCCGGCAATGAGATTTACGGGCTGGCGGGGGAATCGAGTTGCGGCAAATCGACGCTGGTGAAGGCGATTGCCGGTGCGGTGCGTCCGCCGCTTCGGGTGGTGGCGGGCCGCGCGGTGTTCGAGTTCGGCGGCGCGGCGGTCGACATGAATGCGGCGGACCCGACGACGCTGGACCGGGTGCGATGGCGACATCTGTCGTATATCGTGCAGGGGTCGATGAACGTGCTCAATCCGGTTCGCCGGGTGCGGCAGGCGTTCGTTGATTTTGCTTTTCGGCACATCGGCGGCTCGATGGCGAACTTTGTCGAGCTGGTGCGCGGTCATCTGCTGCGATTGCATCTGAACCCGGAGGTGCTGGAGGCATTTCCGCATGAGCTTTCGGGCGGCATGCGGCAGCGCGTGACCATCGCACTGGCCACCATCTGCCGGCCTGATTTCATCATTGCCGACGAGCCGACCACGGCGCTGGATGTGGTAGTGCAGAAGGGCGTGCTGGGGCTGCTGGGGGAAGTGCAGCGGAAGCTCGGCTCTTCGCTGCTTCTGGTGACGCACGACCTGGCCGTGCACGCCACGCTGTGCGACCGGATTGGCATCATGTATGCGGGCCGCCTGGTGGAAGAAGGGCCTACGGAGGCGGTGTTTCGTACGCCGCTGCATCCGTACACGGCACATCTGATCGCCAGCCTGCCACGGATCGGCGATACGGGCGGGCGACAGGGGCTTGAAGGGCGCCCGCCAAATCTCGCTGATCCGCCAAAGGGCTGCCGGTTTCATCCGCGCTGTCCGCTGGCGATGCCGATCTGTCGCGATCAGGTACCGGCGATGCTGCCGGCCGGTCCGTGGCGTCGCGTTGCGTGCTTTGCTGCGATCCCGGGGCGCGTGGTGTGACGGCGCCGCTGCTCGATGTTGCGGACGTGAGTCGGGTGTATCGCGGCGGGGTGCTGCTGGCGGGCCGCAGCGTGCATGCGGTGGATGGCGTCAGCTTCACGCTGCCGGCGGACACGCCGGAGATTTTCACGGTGATTGGCGAGTCAGGCAGCGGCAAGACGACGTTGGCGCGCATGATCCTGAAGCTTGTTGCGCCGAGCGGCGGCGTTATTCGCTTTCGTGGGCGAGATCTCGTCGCGATACGACATCGACGTGAGCGGCTGGCATTTATGCAACAGGTGCAGCCGATTTTTCAGAATCCGTTCGAGGCGTTCAATCCGCTGAAACGCGTTGATCGCTATCTGTTCGCGACGGCGCGCTGCCTCAGCAAAGGGCCTGCATCGCATGAGGCGCTGGTCGATCGGGCGCTGGGTCAGGTTGGGCTTTCCTTGCAAGAGGTTCATCGGCGTTTCCCACACGAGCTGTCAGGTGGTCAGTTGCAGCGGGTGGCGATTGCGCGGGCGCTGATTCCGGCGCCGGCGCTGATCATCGCCGACGAACCGGTGTCGATGGTAGATGCTTCGTTGCGCGCCTCGATCGTCAATCTGTTTCGCGCATTGCGTGATGATCTGCGGGTTTCGATCATTTACATCACGCATGATCTGGCGACCGCCTACGCGATCAGCGATCGGCTGATCATCATGCGCCAGGGCCGGGTGGTGGAAGCGGGCGCGGCGCGCAGCGTGCTGGATCACCCGCAGCACGCGTATTCGATCGAGCTGAAGTCCTCGGTGCTTTCGCCCGAGGCCGCATTTGCGGCGCGTGAACGGGCCACAACGGCTGTATCGATGGTCGGGCGGTGATGCGCGCGGGGGTTGCTTGACTCATGGCGACAGGCTGCCTAGAACCCGGCTCTTCGATGCGGCCTTTGGCTGCTGATTTGCGACCGGGTTTGAGCGAAAAACGCATGGCAAACACTGCTTCCGCGCGAAAGCGCATCCGTCAGACAGCCCGCCGGACGGCGCGCAATCAGGCGCGCAAATCGCGGATGCGAACGTTCGTGAAGAAGGTTGAGGCGGCGATTGCGGGCGGCCACAGTACGGATGCAGCCGAGGCACTGCGGTCGGCGCAGCCCGAGATGCAGCGGGCGGCGGGCAAAGGTGTCATTCACAGGAACACGGTTGCGCGCAAGTTGTCGCGGCTTGCGGCGAGCATCAGGAAGCTTGCGGGCACCTGATATCGGGCGGCTGGCGTCGCCGCCCGGCGGCACCGGCATTGCCCGTTTTTCTTTCAATATAGAAATAGCATGACCCGGCAAGTAGATATTTGCCTGCCTAAGCTTGTGCGAAATGCGAATATTTACCTGTGGTCGCAATCTTCTTGCGTTTATTGAAAACCGGCTTGGGGCAGTCAGATTGTTGTTGCTCCTTTGCCGCAGGGTGGCGTAATCGTTACTGAGTTCTTAAGCCAAATCGTCTTCGTGTTCAGATTGCGCGATGTCCGTGCGGGGGTCTCGCCGGCATGGGTGGTGTGTGTGTGTGAAGCGGCCGCAAGAGTCGCCAGAGTTAGGGCAGATCCAGTGGCATCAGATGGAGAGTTGCTCGATCGCGAGGTAACCATTGTCATGCAGCAGGAGGGTGGCACGGAAAACGATCTCCCCGGCCAATGGGCCCGCATTCGCTCCCGCCTGCATCGCGAGGTTGGCGAAATCGAATATCGAACGTGGTTGCGTCAGATGAGCCTTGTCGGGATCGACGGGGATGAGGTGACGGTTCATCTACCGACGCGATTTCTGCGCGACTGGGTGCGTGAGCATTATGGTTCACGGCTCAATGCCATGTGGCAGCAGGAAACTCCGACGGTTCGACGGGTCGATATACGAGTTGGCGGAACCATCCGACCCGCGTCCGAAATGCCAGCCGAGTCCACGCCGGCGGCGCAACCGGCCATGCCGGCGGATGAGCGTGCGGACAGCAGGTCGGAGATTGCCGGAGCGCTTGATACACGCTTCACGTTTGGCAATTTTGTTGTCGGCAAGCCGAACGAGTTCGCGCACGCCTGTGCCCGTCGGGTGGCGGAGCGGCCCGGAAGCCTGGGGTTCAACCCGTTGTTCCTGTATGGCGGCGTCGGTCTCGGCAAGACGCACCTGATGCATGCCATTGCCTGGGAATTGTCTGGTTGCAACGACAGCACGCGCCCGGTTTCGGTGGCGTATATGTCGGCCGAGAAGTTCATGTACCGCTTCATCGGGGCGATCCGCAGCCAACAGACGATGCAGTTCAAGGAGCAGCTTCGCGGTGTCGATGTGCTGATGATCGACGATCTGCAGTTCCTGATCGGCAAAGACAACACGCAGGAGGAGTTTTTCCACACTTTCAATGCGGTGGTGGATGCGGGACGGCAGATCGTTGTCTCGGCGGACAAGTCGCCATCGGACCTGTCGGGAATTGAGGATCGGCTGCGCACGCGGCTGGGCTGCGGCATGGTGGCCGATCTGCATGCCACGACGTTCGAGCTGCGGGTTTCGATCCTGGAGGCGAAAGCCGTCATGGCGGGGGTGGCGGTGCCGCCCAAGGTCATTGAGTTCCTGTCACACAAGATCACCACGAATGTGCGCGAGCTGGAGGGCGCGCTGAACCGCCTGATCGCGCATGCGAACCTGTTCGGCCGGCCGGTCACGCTGGACACGACGCAGGAGGTGCTGCACGATCTGCTGAAGGCGCACGATCGTCGTGTGACGATCGACGAGATCCAGCGCAAAGTGTGCGAGCACTACAATATTCGCGCGACGGACATGTCGTCGGCTCGGCGAGCGCGCAATGTGGCGCGGCCGCGTCAGGTGGCGATGTATCTGGCGAAACAGCTTACCAGCCGCAGCCTGCCGGAGATCGGCCGCAAGTTCGGCAATCGCGATCACACCACGGTCATTCACGCGGTGGCGCGGATCGGCGAACTGATGGAGCGCGATACGGCGTTCGCGGAAGATGTGGAACTGCTGCGGCGGATGTTGGAAGCGTGACAGGGGAGCGGTTGTTTCGACACGTGGGCACTAAAGCAAGCAAGAAAGTTGCACCGCGGAGACACGGAGGCACGGAGAATAAATCATGCGCTTCGCGCGCCCT
>DATIMO010000525.1:0-9265 GCA_035475215.1 Acetobacteraceae bacterium
GAAGGCTTCCATGACGATCATGGTTTCCACCGCGCCACCGCCGAAGCCGCCCTGCGCTTCCGGGAACGGCAGGCCGAGCAGGCCGAGTTCGGCGTACTGCGCCCAGATGTCGCGGCTCCAGCCGTCCGGTTCAGCCATGTATTTCCGGCGTTGCTCGAATTGATAGCGGTCGGCAATCAAACGATCGACGCTATCTTTCAGCAGGCGCTGTTCGTCGGTCAGGTCGAAATCCATGCGTTCCTCGCAGCTTCCCCCTCCCCCCTTGCGGGAGAGGGTCGGGGGTGAGGGGTGTTCACAATCCCAGTATGGCCTTGGCGACGATATTGCGCTGAATCTCGTTGGACCCGCCGTAGATCGAAACCTTGCGGTAGTTGAAATATCCGGGCGCCGCGCCTGCGGCATATTCGGGACCGATGAAAGGCTCATTCTGCGCTTCGTCTGGTGGCTGATACGGCATGACGTAGGGGCCCACCACGTCCATCATCAACTCGGTCAACTGCTGCTGGATGACCGAACCCTTCAGTTTCAGGATCGAGGACGCCGGGTTGGGCTTGCGCTTCTCGCGTTTGCGTTCATCCGCAACCACGCGAAGCTGTGTCATTTCCAGCGCCTTCAGCTCCACCTCGATAGCAGCGAGTTTTTCGCGAAAACGCGGGTCTTCGATCAGCGGTTGGTCGCCGACGCGTTCCAGCGCGGCAAGATGCTTGATTCGGGCAACCCGCGCCTTCGAGGCGCCGACACGGGCGATGCCCGTGCGTTCGTTGCCGAGCAGGAACTTGGCGTAATCCCAGCCCTTGTTTTCCTGGCCGACCAGGTTTTCGGCGGGGACCTGCACATCGTCGAAGAAGACTTCGTTGACCTCGCGGCCACCGTCGATGGTAACGATCGGGCGGACGGTGATACCGGGGGTTTTCATGTCGATCAGCAGGAAAGAGATGCCTTCCTGCTTCTTGGCGGCTGGATCGGTGCGCACCAGACAAAAAATCCAATCCGCATATTGCGCCAGCGTGGTCCATATCTTCTGGCCATTGACAACGTAATTGTCGCCTTTCCGCTCTGCGCGGGTACGCAGGCTTGCCAGATCGGAGCCAGAACCCGGCTCGGAAAATCCCTGACACCAGAAATCATCGGCATTGGCGCAGCGCGGCAGGAAACGGCGCTTCTGCTCGTCATTGCCGAACTGAGCGATGACCGGGCCGACCATGGTTACGTTGAAGCCGATCGGCGGCGGCACGTTCGCCTGCTGCATTTCGTCCTGATACAGATAGACCTGCACGGGCGACCAGGGCTGGCCGCCCCAGTCCACCGGCCAGTTGGGCGTGGCCCAGCCGCGGGCGTTGAGGATGCGCTGCGAAGTGACGATGTCGTCCTTCGACAGGTGCTCGCCCGCGGCGACTTTGGCGCGGATGAATTCGGGGATTTCGGTGCGGAAGAAATGGCGCGTTTCCTCACGGAAGGCGAGCTCTTCGCTGCTGAAGGTCAGGTCCATCGTGCCGCTCCGCCGATACTGGCCAGTAGTCTGGCGCGGTCGCGAAAGGGGCGTCAATCGACCATCGGGGTCGGACCTAAAACCCCGACGGATGCGCCGCCAGCCATGCGATTTCCTCCGCGGAACTGATCCGGCCCAAGGTTCGGTTCCGGTGCGGAAAGCGTCCGAACCGGTCAATCACCTCCCGGTGCCTTCGAGCATAATCAAGACTGCCGTCCGCCTCAGGGAATGTGCCGCGCAATGTCTCCGCCAGCCAGACCGACAGGTCCTGGTCGGCGCGGTCTTCGGAATGCTCGAACGGCAAATAGAGGAAGATCCGCTGCACCGGGCCAAGCTGCCGATCGATGCCGCTCGCCAGCGCAGCGCGCGCCACGTTGCGGGCCTTGGCGTCGGCCGCGAACGCCTCGGGTGAATCGCGATGCAGGTTGCGCGATAGCTGGTCGAGAACGATCACCAGCGCCAGCGTGCCGTCGGCGGTGCCCTGCCAATGATCCAGTTCACCACGACACGCCGCCCCCAGCGTTTCTGCGAAGCGTGCACGGCAGTCCGCATCGAACATGTCGTTGCGTTCGAACCACGCGCGGCGAAACCGGGCGCCGTCGTCATCGAACCAGAACTTGAGCACGTCGTTCGGCTGCACGACAGGGTGCATGGGACGGTTCCTGGCAGTACGACCTCTGGCGCGGAACGCCGGCCGGCGCCACACTCGGACACGTCCGCCGCAAAGGGAAGCGATGCCCACGATCGAGGTCTGGACCTGTTCGGCAGGACCAGTTCGCGGTGATGCACGCTTTCTGACGTACCGCCTCAAGCGACACGCTCGTGGATGGGATCAGACGCCCGCGCGCTGCCGCCGACCAACCAGCCAGCAGCCTAAACCCGCCACGACAAAACCCAGCACGGCAAGCGGCGACAGATGCTCGTCCAGGAGTACCCACCCCAGTACCGCCACAGTGCCGGGGACGAGATAGAAATTCGCCGTCGTTCGCGCCGCACTGCCACGCGCAAGCAGAAAGAAATACAGCGCCATCCCGCTGAGTGACACCGCGACAGTGTTCCACGCCACCGCCGCGATCGTCCCTGCGGTCCAGTCGGCGTGCGGTGCTTCCAGCAGCAGCATCCCCAGGACGCTGACCAGCGCCGCGGACAGGAATTGCGCGGTCACGCTGGGCAGCAGCGCAATGCCCCGGCAGTACCGGCCAAAATACAGCGTTCCCGACACCAGCCCCAAAACCCCGGCGCCGCCGAGCAGCAGCCCATCCAGCCGCGCGGTGCTCTCGGCGGCCGCCAGCCCCACCACCAGTGCCACGCCGGCCATTCCCAGCACCAGCCCCAGCCATTGCCCCGGCTGCAGCCGTTCGTTCAGGACGAACACACCCAGCACCGCCGTCAGCAACGGGGTGAGCGACTGCACCAGCGCAAGCGGCGCGGCCGCCACCAGGGCGAGCCCGACATGCGGTGCCATCAGTCCAACCGCATTCACCAGCGCGCCGGCAATGGCGCAGTGCAGCCATCGTGCGCCGCCGAGCGGGCGCCAGGACCGGCGGAGCAGCAGCATCGCCAGCACCAGCACGACGGCGCAGCCCGACAACCGGATGGCGACGAACAGCAAAGGGCTGAGGTGCCGAAGTCCGACCCTGGCCGCGACAAATGAGGAACTCCAGAGCAGCACGAAGCCGAACGGGGCCAGCCGGGCCAGCATGTCTTCTCCCACCAGCAGGCCCGAGCGGGCGCACACGACGGCGTGTAGCGCGATGCCGCTGCGGGGCACAGTCAGCATCGGATTTGCCAACTGGATTCAACAGGACGGGTGGGGTAGATTAATGTGTCGAGCGGCGCAGTCGGCGCCGACACGGAGCACGAGCGCCTGGATGACTGCACGCATCCTTATCGTCGATGATGTGCCGGCCAATGCCCGTCTGCTCGAAGCCAAGCTGTCCGCCGAATACTATCAGGTCGCCACCGCCCGTGACGGGTTCGAGGGGATGGCGCTGGCGCGGAGCTGGCAGCCCGACCTGATCCTGCTGGACGTCATGATGCCGGGCATGGACGGGTTCGAATGCTGCAGACGTCTGAAGCGGCAGTCGGAAACCTTGCACATTCCGGTGGTGATGGTCACCGCACTTGGCGCCGCGGCCGAGCGGCTGACCGGACTGGATGCCGGAGCAGACGATTTCCTGACCAAACCGGTCGACCACCCGACGCTGATGGCGCGAGTGCGCAGTCTGATCCGGCTCAAGCGCCTGCTCGATGAATGGCGTGCGCGCGGGGAAACGGCGCGTGCGCTCGGCTTCGTGAGCGAATCCCCGACTCCGCCTTCCATTATCGGTGCCAGAGCCCTGGTCGTGGATCCGTCGGAATTGGCGGGGGCGATCATCGAGACGGCGTTGTCGAGCGAGGGCCTGGTGCCGACGCGCGTGCAGTCGCCATCCGATGCGATGGCGTTGGCGGCGACGACGTCGTTCGATCTGGTCGTGCTCAGTGTCAGCATGGCACCGGCCGACCCGTTGCTGCTGGTTTCCAATCTGCGGGCCAGCGATGCTACGCACCGGACGCCTTTGCTCCTGGTCGGTGAATCAGCGGATCGCGATCGCATCCTGCGGGCGTTCGAGATCGGCGCCAATGATTGGGTGATACGTCCGCTGGATGTGAATGAGCTTCGTGTGCGGGCGCGCAACCAGGTGCGCCGAAAGGTTTACCAGGATCGGTTGCGCGCCGATCTGGGCCATGCGCTGAGGATGGCGACCACCGATCCGTTGACCGGGCTGTACAATCGGAACTATTTGCTGTCACACCTGCGCGGCCTGCTGGCCCGCGCGCCGGCGCCGCACGTATCGGTGCTGATGATCGACGTCGATCACTTCAAGTCGGTCAATGACGAATACGGCCACGCCGCGGGGGATGAGGCGCTGATCGCGGTGGCCGAGACGCTTCGCAGGCACGTGAGGGCGTTCGATACGCTGGCCCGCTACGGCGGAGAAGAATTCGTTGTGGTGATGCCCGGAGCGGGAGCGCCGGATGCAATCGCCGTGGCCGAGCGGCTGCGCGCCGGAGTGGAAGCCATCCTGCTGAGTGGCGCGGCACGGCTGACGGTAAGCGTGGGAGCGGCCTGCGCGATGCAGGGAGGGCAGGCTGACGCGTTGCTGCGGGCCGCCGACACGGCGCTGTATCAGGCCAAGCGTGCCGGACGGAACCGCGTGCAATTGGCCGGGCGGGTCGAGGCGCCCGAGGTCAGTTGATCCGCAGACTTACTTGATCTTGGCTTCGCGGAACGGGACGTGCTTGCGCACGACCGGGTCATATTTCTTCAACTCCAGCTTGTTGGTCTGGGTGCGGGCGTTCTTCTTGGTCACATAGTAGAAGCCGGTATCAGCGCTGGAGACGAGCTTGATCTGAACGGCGTTGGTCTTGGCCATCGGGGGATCCTTCCAGGGCGCGGAAAATGAGCAGTCGGGCGGGTCGCGTCAAGGTCGGCGGTCAGCCCCTCGCTCCCCGCCAGTGGGGGAAAGCGGGATTGGCGCGCCAGCCTTCGCCTGGCGCCGCCGAGCATGTAAAATGAACTCGGTATAGCCGTTCGGCTGCGCTCGGCCCCGGAAGATCAGGTCACATGCCGCAGCGAAGGCCGGTCCGCCGAAGGAAGGAGCCATCGGCCGGTAGTGCGGATCACCGCCATTCTGGCGGTCCACCACCGCCGCCATGCGCCGCAGGGTCGTCATCACCTGCGCCTGATCGGTGATGCCGTGGCGCAGCCAGTTGGCGACATGCTGAGAAGAGATGCGCAAGGTGGCACGGTCCTCCATCAGGCCGACATCGTGGATGTCCGGCACCTTGGAGCAACCGACGCCCTGGTCGATCCAGCGCACGACATAGCCAAGAATGCTCTGGCAGTTGTTGTCCAACTCCTGCTGAATGTCGCCCGGGGACCAGTTCTGGCGATCGGCGACGGGGACGGCCAGCAGGTCAGCCAAGGGCGCCCGCTTGCGCCCGACCAGCTCATTCTGCCGCGCAGCCACATCCACCCGGTGATAATGCAGCGCGTGCAACGTGGCGGCGGTGGGCGAGGGAACCCAGGCGGTATTCGCCCCGGCGCGGGGATGACCGACCTTCTGTTCCAGCATTTCGGCCATGCGGTCGGGCGCCGCCCACATCCCCTTGCCGATCTGTGCGCGGCCAGCGAGGCCGCAGGCCAGCCCGATGTCGACGTTCTGGTCTTCGTAAGCCTTGATCCAGGCGGTATTGCGCATGGTGTTCTTGCGCACCATCGGTCCGGCCTCCATCGACGTGTGGATTTCGTCGCCCGTACGGTCGAGGAAACCCGTATTGATGAAGACGATCCGGTTGCGGGCGGCGTGGATCGCCGCCTTCAGGTTCGCCGAGGTGCGCCGTTCCTCGTCCATGATGCCGAGTTTGACGGTATTGCGTGCAAGGCCGAGCATCTCCTCCACGCGGGAGAAGATATTATCAGTGTGTGCCACCTCTTCCGCGCCGTGCATCTTCGGCTTGACGATATAGATGGAACCGGTGCGGCTGTTGCGGAACCGGCCGGTGCCCTTCAGGTCATGCAGCGCAATCAGCGAAGTGATTGCCGCATCCAGCAGGCCTTCGGGAATTTCGACTCCGTTCGCGTCGCGCACCGAGTCGGTATACATGTGGTGGCCGACATTGCGGACCAGCATCAGGCTGCGGCCCGGCAACATCAGCGTGCTGCCATCGGGCGCGAGATAGTCGCGGTCCCGCGCGAGACGGCGCGTCATCATGCGGCCGTTCTTTTCGAACGTGTCTTCCAGCGTGCCCTGCATCAGGCCGAGCCAGTTGCGATAGGCAATCACCTTGTCCTCGGCGTCCACCGCGGCGATCGAGTCCTCCAGGTCCTGGATGGTGGTGATCGCGGCTTCAAGCACGACGTCAGCGAGCCCCGCTGGGTGGTCGCGGCCGATCGGGCTGGCGGGGTCGATCAGCAATTCGATATGCAGGTTGTGGTGGCGCAGCAGCACGGCAGACGGGGCGCCGGCGTCGCCGTGATAGCCGACGAACTGGTCGGGCTGCGCAAGTCGGGTGAGACCGGTGCCCGTGGTCACGATCAGGCGCCCGTCGTCGATCGTGTATCGCGTGGTGTCGCCGTGGCTTCCGGCAACGAGCGGTACTGCCTGGTCCAGAAATGTACGTGCCTGCGCCACCACGCGCGCGCCGCGCACGGGGTTGTACGTACCGCCACGCGTTGCGCCATCATCCTGAGCGATCGCGTCAGTGCCATACAGCGCATCGTACAGGCTACCCCAGCGCGCATTGGCGGCATTCAGCGCGTAACGCGCATTGGTCACCGGCACCACAAGCTGAGGGCCGGCGATGTGCGCGATTTCCGCATCGACATTTGCGGTGGCGATGGTGAAATCCGGCGGTTCCGGTTGCAGATAGCCGATGCCGCGCAGAAAATCCTGATACCCGGCGGGGTCGATCGGCTTGCCGCGCTTGGTGTCGTACCAATCATCGATCTGTTTCTGCAATTCATCACGCCGGTCAAGCAGCGCCCGATTGCGCGGCGCGAGATCATGGATCAGCCGGGCGAAGTCGTGCCAGAACCGGGCGGGTTCGATTCCGGTGCCGGGTACCGCCTCATCGTTGATGAAATCGCTGAGAACCCGAGCGACCTGCAGCCCGCCTTGGTCCACATATTCCATATCCGGCCCCCGCTGTCGCGACCGCGCCCGGCGCGGACGCCCGGGCCTTCTGTCTCAGCCGGTGGCAACCTGCAAGAGAGGCGGTTCGCCCGGCATAAGGTTGTGCCAAGCCCCGAGCCGCGGCTGGACCGGGATCGCTTCGACTTGAAGCAATCGTGTCCTGTCGGATTGGTCGGTGCGCAAAGAAAAGGGCGACGCTATGGCGTCGCCCTTCGAGAATGTTATCGTCCCGGTTTCATCCGACCCGCTTCCGGCGCACCAACCCGAGGCCGAGCAGGCCCGTGCTGAGCAACGCGATCGAGACCGGCTCGGGCACTCCCGGCGGCCGCGCTGCGCCAATCGTGACATCATCAAAGGCAATAAAGTCGGCTGCGCCGGAGAAGATGACTGACTGGGCGGTCCCGGCGAAAGCAACACCGGTCGGCACGAACACGGTATAGGGATTCGGGGTGGACGGAAGCGTAAGGCTGGCCAGAAGCGTGCCGGTGCCGCTCAGCCCGCTATACACACTGACCGAGCCGGTAAACCCGACCTGGTCGGCGTAGTAGAACGAGAAGCCGGTCGTGAATCCGGCGGCCACGTTCATCGTGTCACCGGCTCCGTTCAGGAAGAAGGCGACGGTATTCCCGGACGGCGCGTTGGAGAAGTTACCGCTGCCGCCGGCTGCGTTGCTGATAAGGGCGAGCGAATCGTTCGAGAAGCTGATCCCGTAATTCGGTCCCGGACCGGAGCCGAGCCCGCCAGTGCCGCCATTGTAGTAGTTGTTGATCGGCTCTTGGTCCTGCAGTCCTTCGAAGGTCAGCGTGACCGAGGCGCGGGCTTGTTGGGCAAGAAGCGCAAGGACGGCGAAGGCCGCCGCCCCGAGCAGCGCTGTTCTGAAGCTTGATCGCATCAAAGAGAACTCCATGGCGTTAACGCGGTGGGTGAGTACGTGATTTAAAACGAGCTTTTTCACGGAATATTTACCAGCCCTTAATGACAGGCAGGTTACTAGATGCCAATTCGAAAAAATACGAAATGGATAAAGTTGCGGTTCAAGCACTGACTACGCCTGTAACGTCATGCAGGTGGATCGCGATGGCCTCACCCAATGCTCAGCCGGATGCGCGTTCCACAATCCGGAATTGAGCATCGACCCGACGGATTCCGACATGCCCGCACAGTCGCGCCAGCATCATCGCCGCCGCGTCGCGCCCGATCCGGGCCGCTTCCACCGTTACCGTGGTGAACGTCGGCTCGCTCGCCGCTCCCAGTTCGAAATCGCCGAACCCGCATACCGCCAGCCGTTCCGGCACCGAGATCCCATGCTGCCGCGCTTCCACGATCGCGCCGAACGCCAGCAGGTCGGAGCTGCAGAAAAGCGCGGTGCGCTCCCCCAGGATCGGCACCAAAGCCCGCACCGCCTCACGCCCGGCCATGATCGTACTCGGGGCCGGCAGCACCGGATCGGCGATCAGCCGGCCACCAAACGTTGCCACCTGCTCGATAAACCCGCGCCGGCGTTCCAGCGCCCGCGCATCGGAGGCAGCGAACATCGCGAAACGTTCATGGCCGCGCGCGCGGAAATACCCGGCGACCGCCGCGCCCACCTCGGCATGATCGAAGCCAACAAGCATGTCGATCGGCCGGCCGGCATCGAATACCTCGACCACCGGAATTCCGGCTTCCGCCAGCACCTGTCGCGTCACCGCAGAATGCGTCACGCCGGTCAGCACGATTCCATCCGGCCGGCGACCGAGCAGACCGCGAACCAGTTCATCCTCACGCCCCGGCATATAGCCACTGAGCGACAGCATCACCTGGTACCCGGCGGCGTGCAGCGTCTCGGTAAAGCTGCCGACCAGTTCGGCGAACATCGGGTGCGCTATGGTGGGCACGATGGCGGCGATCATGCGCGACCGGCGTGACGACAATCCTCCCGCTACCAGGTTCGGCACGTAGCCCAGTCGCGCAATGACATCGCGCACCCGCTCGCCGCTGGCCGCGAGCACCGTGTAGCCGCTGCCGACATCGACCGCCGAGGCGAACAGCGTGCCGAACGCCGTGCGCAGCTTGCCCTCGATCTCCGGCGTACGGGCTTCGTTCGAGCGCACGAGCC
>DATIMO010000526.1:0-5877 GCA_035475215.1 Acetobacteraceae bacterium
GAAAAAAAGTCCCGCCGCCCGTCGGCAACTGGTTGTTGATGATCGCGCGGCCGTATTGCGCCATGCCATCGATGAACAGGTGTTGCGGCAACAGGGTCAGGAGGCCCTTGGCATCGAGATTTTGCGCCAACTGGCTGCCGCCGGACTGGCCCGCATACAGATAACCAGTGAGCGAATAATTGACGACTCCGGCAAACCGGGGGCCATTGCGGGCGGCCCGGATGAACGGATCGACCTGGGTGATCCAGCTCGATTGTTTTGGCTTGCCCGACGCCGCGAGCTTCAGGTTGTCGGTGTACAGCTCACCCAGCGTGAAGCCCGTGACCAGGCCGGGCGAATCGATGCTCGGTTGCGGAATGACGCCAGGCTCCAGGTTCTCGTCGCCTGCCTGCTGGGACGCTGTCGACGTCGAACCACCCCGCGTGACGGGCCCGAGGTCCTGGGCCCGCGCCCCGCCCAGCCAGCCCGTCAGGACAACCGAAGACAATACGACCGGGACCGACAAAGCTCGCATGCCGGGTTCCCTTACTGGTCCTGGAACTGGTAGTGGCTGTACTGGCTGTAGTGGCTGTAGTAGTGGTTCTCGATCGCGGGCAGACGGCTCATGTTGAGGACCAGCGCGATGTACTGGGATTCGCTCAATCCTTCAAGGGCCGCTGCGACCTCGTGCTGGCGGGTATGGCCCGCGCCCACCACCATCAAGACTTGTCCCATGTGGGCCGCCAGCAACGGCGACTCGGGGGTCGCCAGCAGCGGCGAAGAATCGAATACCAGCAGCCGCGGCCGCCCGTGACGGCCCAATTCGCCGAGCACATATTCCATGCGGCGGCCACCGAACAGCTCGGCGGTGAGCGGATGCCGTTCGCCGGCCGGTACCACCGACAGGTTGGGGATATCGGTATGCACGACCACATCCGCAGGGCGCCGCCGCTCATCGGTCAGAACTTCCATCAGCCCCGGCCGTCCCTCCAGCCCAAGTATCCGGGTGATGTCGGACTTGGGTATATCGGCGTCCACCAGCAACACCTCGAAATCCGGTTCGCGGGCCAAGCTGAGCGCGAGATTCATCGCGGTGAAGCTCTTGCCTTCGGAAGGGACCGCGCTGGTCACCGCGATGCGTTCGGGATGGACCAGTGATTTCGCACCCTTGCCGCTCGCGTTGTCCAGCAGCGGCCGCTTGACGCGCCGCACCTCATCCGCGAGGCGGCCGCCTGCTTCGTCTTCCCGCGGCAGCAAGCCGGCTCGCTGCAGCGCACGCTCGTCCACATGCCACGGGGGCGCGACTTCCGCCGTCGGCTGCGGCTCCGCCGGCCGCATCCGCTCCTGCAGGCGTTCGAGCGTATGCGTTGCATGCCGCGGCGCGATCTCTTCGATCGGCGGCGGCGCCCGCTCAGGCTGCAGCGTTTTGAGTTTTTCGGCGGCCTTCTCGACGATATTCATGTGGCACCCATGACAAAGACATGCTGCATCAGGTTCGCGAGCGGCCCACTGAAGGCCACACCCAGCACCAGCACCAGCGCCAGCAAACCCACCCCTGTGCAAAAACCGATCACCTCGCGTCGCTTCTCTTCGCGGCGCGTCACCGATTCGATCAAGCTGAAGGAGCCGATCACGGGATAGCCGCCGAACTCCCGCAGGCTCTTGAGGCTCGTGAACACCGGCTTGATCTTGTGCAGGAAATACGCGAACGCGGTGCCGATGCCCAGCGCGATCAGGAACACGGCCAGCAGCAGCAAACTGCGGTGCGGGCTGACCGGGACCGGAGGTGCGATCGGTGGGCTGATCACCCGGAACTTCAGGTTGTTGCCGGTCTGGGTCGCGTCCTCGGACATCCGCGCCGTGTTCAACCGCGCCGCCAGTACGTCGTACTGTTTCTTGGTGATGTCGTAATTGCGCGACAACTGCGACAACTTCACCTGAGCATCGGTAATCTTGTCGGCGTTTTTCTTGAGGTCGGCGATCTGTTGTTTCTGGCTGGTGATCTCGGCCGCGATCGCACTCGCGCTCACCTGACCGTCGCTGTGCGACCCCGGGACCATGACTGCCGACGCACTACCGGGATGTTTCAGGGCCTCGGCACGCCGCGATTTGAGTTGCGCGATCATGCGCCGGGTGGAAATCACGTCCGGATATTGCTCGGTGTAACTCAGAAGCAACTTGTCGAGCTTTTGCTGCGACACCGCGAGCTGCTGGTCGATCTCGCGGATTTGCGGAGAAGCCTGGCGCGTGACCGACCCGTGACCGGTGGACGCGGCTGCATATTGCCCTTGCAGTTCCTGCAACTTCGTCTCGGCGGCCTGCAGGCGTGCCGAATAATCGCCGCCGCCAGGACCCGGCAGGTAACCGATGTTGGCCTTCTTGAACTCGGCCAGTTTCTTTTCGGCAGCGTTCAATCGATCGTTGTAGTCGGTGACCTGCTGCTGCAGGAAGGTCTGTGCCGACTGCGTGGATGTGGTGTTCGCCCCCAGCGTGTCATTCATGAGGATTTGCAGGAACGCCTGCACGACCTTCTGCGCCATCCTGGGATCGGAGTCGGAGTAGCTGATGTCGTAGAGGTCCTTCGCGCCGGCATTCTTGACCGTGACGTCCTTGCCCAGCTTCACAAGCAGCGCGTCCTTGTCCGCGGGCGTGGTGGCACGCAGCGACAAGCCGGTCTGGTCCGCAACCTTTTCAAGGTTGGGGCGCGACAGCATGGTCTGGGTGATGACCTGCAGGCGTCCGCGCATGTCCGGCTGCACTGCAAGTCCGTGCAGCAAGGGGTTGGTCAACGCGTCGGTATCGGCGTACACCTGCGCGTCGGCTTCGTATTGGTTCGGCAGGCTGAAAACCAGCAGCGCACCCACGACCAGCACGCACCACGCGAGTATCAGCGCGCGCCAGCGGTAGCGCCAGGTCGCTTGAATTTCCAGCAGCACGTACTGGAGCAGTTCGTGCACATCGATCGAGTGATTAGGCATTGTTGTTTCCTGTTGTCGCCAGTTGCCGCATTGCCGCCCGGTCAGAAGATCGATTGCGGGATGATCAAGGTATCGCCGGGACGCATGGCCACGTTGTCCTTGACCTCGCCGTTCATCAGGTCACCCAGTCGCACCGGAATGGTCTGCTCCTGCCCGTCGGGCGTGTGGCGCACGATCTTGGCGCGGTTGCCGGAGGCAAACTTGGTAAGGCCGCCGACGTCGATCATCACGTCCAGCAGGGTCATGCCGCTGCGGTAGGGCACGGCCTTGGGCGTCACCGCCTGTCCGACTACCTTGACCTGCTGGCTGTATTCACCCACGAAACTCTTGACGATCACCGTCACCAGCGGATCCCGGATGTAGCGGCTCAGCGTCTTCTGCAGATCGCCCGCCAACTGGTCCGGGGTCTTGCCTGCCGCCACGATGGACTGCACCAGCGGAATCGAGATCCGCCCGTCGGGACGCACCGGCACCGTGGTCGTCACGGTCGGGTTGTCGCGCACGTAGATTTCCAGCGAATCACCCGGACCGATGATGTAGCGCTCCGCCGTCGGAGCCGGGCTGCTGGAGGTCGTCACCGCGGGTGTACTGGCACAGCCGGCGAGCAACAGCACCACGGCGAGCATCAACAACCCGAGGACGGCGTTTCGCGGCGACGGTTTCACTTGCATGACATCCTCTCCGAATTCAGCGCGCACCGCGCCCGAACAACACGACCTCGACGGTCTGGACCAGGATGGCCAGGTCGAAGATGAAATTGTGGTTTTTCACGTAAAACAGATCGAACTTCAGCTTTTCCTGCGCGTCCTCGAACGAGGAGCCGTACGGGTAGCGCAACTGCGCCCAGCCGGTCAGGCCGGGCTTCACGCAATGTCGCAGCGAGTAGTAGCGGATGCGCGCGTTGAAATCGCTCACGAACTGCGGTCGTTCCGGGCGCGGGCCGATGATGCTCATGTCGCCGCGCAGCACGTTCCACAGTTGCGGCAGCTCGTCCAGCCGCACCTTGCGGATGAAACGGCCGACCCGCGTGACCCGGTTGTCGTCCTTGGTGGCCCAGCGCGCCACGCCGTCGCGTTCGGCGTCGGTGCGCATGCTGCGGAACTTGATCAGTGCAAAGGTCTGGCCGTTTTCGCCGACCCGTTCCTGGCGATACAACACTGGCCTGCCGCGGCCGGAATCGAGGCGGATCGCCAAGGCCGTGAGCAGCATGAAGGGCCATGTCACCAGCGAAACCAGCCCCGCGGTAATCAAGTCGAAGACCCGCTTGGCGCGGCGCCGCAGCGGCGAAATATTGAAACCGTCCGAGAACACCAGCCAGGACGGATTGGTCAGGTCCATCATGATGTTGCCGGCTTCGCGCTCGAAGAACGCGGCGAGCTCGGTCACCGCCACCCCGCGTTGCTTGCAATCCAGCAGCGCGTCGACCGGCAGGGTGCCGCGGCGATCGTCCGGCCCCACCACGATCTCGTCGACGCCCATCCGCCGCACCCACCGGCACAAATCTTCGCCGGGATGCAGCAGCGCCGACGCCGGCACGGCGACGCGATCGTCACCGACCGGCACGTAGCCAAGGATTCTGAAGCCGCGCTGGTCGGTCTTGCGCCGCATCTTGTTGGATACCTCCGCCGCACGTTTGCCGGCGCCCAGCATCACGACCCGTCGCTTGAACAGGTCGGCATCCACGAAACCCAGGAACGCCACCCGCCACCCCAGTACCACGACATAGCCAAGCACCAGCGCGATGCCCAGCACCCCGCGTCCCAGATAGACGTCGGGCAGCACGTAGTAAAGGACGGTAAGCGCGATCCAGCCCAGGACGAACGCTACGCCCTGTCGGCTGATCCTCCCCAGCCAGGTGGCCCTGAGGTGCACCTGATAAAGGCCCAGCGCCCCCATTGCGAGGACCTGCACGCCTGCCACCAGCAGCGCGTCCCAGTGCACGGTGCGGCCGAACTCGGCCTGGGTTGCGGAATCTCCCCAGAAGCGCAACCCCACGGCGGCGTACACGCAGCCCACCAGCAGCGCGAACTCGACGAGCATCAACAGGAGTTGCCAGCGCAGCGATCTTTGTTGGAACAGTCGGTACATGCTGGCGCCCTCCTGTAGTGTCGCTCCGTCACTGCCGCCGGCTGACCGCGCGTGAAGCCGGGCAACCCTTATACTACAAACGTGACGTAGTTCAAGTTTTTCGCCTTATTCAAGATGTCTTGCACAAACCGTGCCCGGAGGGTTGAAAGGCGCGCTACCGGACCTTCGCCACAAGGCCCGGTCTTGTCCGTTTTTGGGGGGCGGGGCTGTCGGACAGCCGGCCTGGGGGCGTCGAATCAAGACCGCTGGCTATTGGCGGCGGGTGTGCCGCGCAGATGCAGGATTGTGCGCTTTGGCAATACTCAGGCGGGCTACGCGCTCACGCCCGGAACGCGTGAGAGCAGCCTATCCAGGGACGGTGATCGACGAACCGCGCCGGACGAGGAATGGCACCCCGCAGAAACGTGGCGGCGCGCCCGCTTCCGGAACGCGCCGCCTGATCGATACACGGGGAACCGCGTCAGGACGCCGGCGGGTTCGTGCCGCTGAACTTCACCGCGGTCGCGCCGGTGATCGTTCCCGCGACGTGCGCCTGATCGTTGATGTAAAGCTTCACCGGCCGCTCGAAGGTGAGCGGGCCATTCACGGTGGCACCGGCCCCGACGGTGATCGTCGGGATGTTGTCGCTGGCGAAATGGATGCCGAAGATGCCATTGTCCTTCGGCTTCACCACCTTGATGCCGCCATCCACCACGGCGTTGCCGGTGATGTCGATGTCGCCGTTGACGGTGGTGATGCCCTGGCCGACGTGCGCGCCGTCGATGGTGATGTGGCTGTTGACGTTGGTGAGCTTGCCATTCACCGCCGAGCCGGCCGCGAGATCGAGCTTGCC
>DATIMO010000527.1:0-2512 GCA_035475215.1 Acetobacteraceae bacterium
GGTCGACGCTCGGGCGAAAGGCCTATTTTGCGTCTGAATGTGGTTTTGACCACAAAATCCTGTGGATGAGTGACCTCCATCGGTCGAGGTGGACCGGAAGCCGGCGGCTTCGTATATGGCCCGGCATGAACATCGGCACCCGGCTGTTTACCTGGTTCAAAGGCCGACGCATCGGCGTCGATCCGGACGGCAACACGTATTACGAGGAACGGCGGCCGCGCCGCGGGCTGCGCTCGCGTCGCTGGGTCGCCTACGCGGGCGTGCCGGAGGCGAGCAAGGTGCCGGCGGAATGGCATGCCTGGCTGCACTACACGACCAACTCGCCGCTACCGGTGCTGAAGCGGCCGTGGCTGAAGCCACATATCGCCAATCCGACCGGCACGGCTGAGAGCTATCGGCCCCCAGGACACGACTACCAGGGTGGTCAGCGCGCCCCTGCGACCGGCGATTACGAAGCATGGACCCCGGAAAGCTGATGGCTCGTCGCAATCTGGCCGAGGTGCTGACCGGACTGCTGGTGCTGGTCGTGGCGGTGGGTTTCCTGGCTTACGCAATCGCGCATTCGGGCCGCACTGGCGTCAGCAGCGGTTACCCGCTGTACGCCAAGTTCAACAATATTGCCGGACTGAATACCGGGTCCGATGTGCGATTGGCGGGGGTGAAGATCGGCGCGGTGGACGGTGCGGTGATCGACCCGAAGACCTATCTGGCGCAAGTCAAGATGACGATCCGGAACGGCGTGGAACTGCCGAAGGACAGCAGCATCGAGGTGGCAAGCGAAAGTCTGCTCGGCGGGGTCTATCTGGCGGTGCAGCCGGGAGCGGACGAGGCGATGCTGAAGCCGGGCGGGACGATCACGATCACGCAGGGCTCGATCAGTCTGCAGGACCTGCTGGGCAAGTTCATCTTCAGCGCGACCAACATGGTAAGCGCGATGACCGGCAGCGGGTCCGCTGGCAGCAAGGCGCCGGCTGAAGGAGCACCGCCGGCCGGTGCGCCGGCAGCCGTGGCCCGTCCATGAGCATCGGTCCGCAGGTATGGCCGCAGCCGGACGGGTCGCCGGTTTCGTGCCGGGAAAAGCTGAAGGTGCTGGCCGAGAATCACGCCGAACTGGCGCAAACCATGCAGGACGCGTTTGAGGATGCGGTGCTGATGGGGGTTGATGAGCAGGCGATGCGGCAGATTTTGGCCGAGATGGTTGCCGGGCTGAGGGGTCCGAAGCGTTCATGAAGGCTCGGGCCTGGACCCTGCTTGCCGGGTTGCTGTGGCCCGCGGTCGCACTTGGACAGGCCGGCGGTCCGACGCCGCTGGCCCCGCCTGGCGCTGCCACGGCAGGGGCACTGCAGGCGAACCCGGCACCGATAACGGCCACGCCGCTGCCACCGCCGTCCGGCGCGCCGGCGCAAGGACCGGCTGCGGGACCGGCCGAGAAGCAGGCGGAGGCACCGGCCCAGCCGGCCCAGCCGCGTTGGCCGAATGTGTGGGTGCCGGCGGCCGTTGCGCAGCTTCAGGTGCTGGACAAGATCGATTCGGTGGCCAAGGAATTGAGTGTGAACGTGGGGCAGTCGGTCACCTTCGGGGCGCTGACGATCGGGGTGCAGGCCTGTGTGGTGCGCCCGCCGACTCAGCCGGCCGATGCCGCGGCGTTTCTGGTGATCGCGGACAGCCACAAGGGCGAGCCGGGCTTTCGCGGATGGTCGCTGGCGAACGAGCCGTGGCTGTCGATGCTGCAGAACCCGATTTACGATGTGCGGGTGGTCGGCTGCGCGGGGTGAAGCCCGAATGAGCGGCCAGCAGCGGCGGTTGGTACCGTGCTGCGCTTCGGCTACCCTCGCCACGGGCTTGGAGAAAGCTGATGGCAGAAGGGCTGGAAGGCGGTTGCGCGTGCGGCGCAGTGCGCTACCGGATGATATCGGCCCCGATGTTCGTGCATTGCTGCCACTGCCACGACTGCCAGCGCCAAACGGGAAGCGCGTTCGTGCTCAATGCGTTGATCGAGACCGATCGGGTCGAAATATCATCCGGCGAGCCTCGGGCGTTTTTGATGCCGACCGACAGTGGTCGCCCGCATAGAGTGTTCCGTTGCCCCGCCTGCGGGACTGCCGTTTGGAGCGAGTACGGGGGGCTCAGGTCACTTCGCTTCGTTCGTGTCGGTACTCTCGACGATCCTTCGGCGTTGGCGCCGAACGTGCACATCTACGTGCGGTCGAAGCTGTCATGGGTCACGTTGCCCGACGACGTACCAGCGTTCGCCGCGTATTATGATCCGAAACAGATCTGGCCCGCCGAGAGTCTGGACCGACGCCGGGCGATCCTCGGCTGATGAACCGATCGGCCCGCGCCCTGCTGCTGCAGGGACTGCCGCCCGTGGAAAGAGCTGCCCTGCTGCTGGACGTGGATGGCACGCTGCTGGATTTTGCCCCCACCCCGCTTCAGGTCGTGGTGCCGCCGGGACTGGCGGAGACCCTGGTAGCCGTGAAGCAGCGCCTTGGCGGCGCGCTCGGGATGATCA
>DATIMO010000528.1:0-5965 GCA_035475215.1 Acetobacteraceae bacterium
ACGGCGCCAGCTTGCAGCCGTTAGCCTCGGCCGCACTGATCAGATCGAGCAGCATCCCAGACAGCCGTTCGACCGCGTCGTCGCGCTTCGGTTCCTCATCGCCGTGGCGCCACTGGCGGGTTGCTTGCACGCACGCGTCGCCAAGCCGGCCGTGCCGATCCATGTTCAGCTCGACGATGCCAGCCCGGATATTGGTCCCGCCGATATCGACCCCGATGATGCTGTCATGGCCTGAAAAAATCCACGCCGGCGCCAGATGCGCGCAACCGATCAGCCCCGCTTCATCCGGATGCTGACGGATCGGCCGAAGCTCGATCGGCCGCCCGTCGGCTTTCAGCAGCGCCAGTGCCCGACCGATCGCAATTTCCCCGATCCGGCTGGCGCGGAACCCGCCGCCCACGACGATCGCCGCCACATCCCGCCACGCGTTCAACCGCAGCAGCCGCCGGCACACCGTGGCCAATTCCCCGGCAAATTCCTCTATTGCGCTATGGATCACCCCAGCCGCTTCGACATCACCTTCGGCAAACAGCGTGTCGAGCTTCCGTTTGCTGAGGTCATTCGGGCCGTCGCCAAGCGGGTCCTCGCCGACCTTGCGCAGTCGCTCACGCCAATCCTCCAGGATCGAGCGGAACGCCCGATTGCTGGCGCGATCGCCAAGGAAACCATCGGCATCGCGCAGCTCGGCATTATACGTCGCCACGGTCACCTCGGGGAGAGCCGCAGCGCCGTGGCCGGGAATTGTCGGCTCGGGCGTACTCATGCCGGCTCCGGACAGTGACCGATACTCAACCCCGCCGCCGATCGTCCGTCACCATCAGCTTCACGTGACAGCTTGGCCACCGGCCTCACCACTGGCAAAGTCCCACTCGAACAGCAGGAGGCCGAAATGGCGGAGACGTGGGTGCGGGTTGCGGCAAAGAACGACATTCCGGAAGACGGGGTGATCGGTGTGCGTGTGGGCGACCGGGAGATCGCGCTTTATCATCTGCCTGGGGGGGAATTCCGCGCCACCGACAATGTCTGCACGCATGAATACGCTCAGCTTTCAGACGGCTGGCTGGAGGATGGCGTGATCGAATGCCCGCTGCACGCCGGCCGCTTCGACGTGCGCACCGGCAAGGGACTATGCGCGCCAATCGAAAAGGACCTGCCGATCTACGAATTGCGCGTCGAAAACGACGACGTGCTGATCAAGCTGCCCGGCTGACCTCTCCCGCATGCGGGAGAGTTCGCATCGTAATTCCCGAAGAACAAGCCCTTGCGTCGAACCCACTTCGAAGCGTTCAAGCCGCTTTGCCCCGCCTGCCTTGGCGACCAACGGGGGCCTCGCGCGCTGCTCCTGGCACGGATCGCCGACGTACAAGGCGACGACATCATCGCCGGAATCCTGCATTGCCCCGATCCGAACTGCCGCCACGAATATCCGATCATTCATGGCATCCCGATCATCGTCCCGAATCTGCAACTGCTGTTGAACGAACGGGCAATCGAACTCCTGCTGCGCGACGATCTCGACCCCTCACTGGAAAGCCTGATCGGCGACGCGCTCGGGCCGGGAAGCTGGTTCGACGTGCTGCGCCAGACCGTCTCGACCTACGCATGGGACGGATGGGCCGACCTCGATCCAACCGAGCCACCGCCTGGCACCGGGCCGCATCCAGGTGCCGTCCGCCGGTGCCTGGTACGGTTGCTGGAACTGGCCGGACCGGTCACCGCGACTCGTGTGCTCGATGTCGGCTGCGGCGCCGGCCGCACCGTCTTCGATCTGGCGGCCCGCCATCCAGACGCGTTGGTCCTTGGACTCGACACGAATCTTGCCCTGCTTCGCTTGGCCCGCGATGCCGCGAAAGGGAGCATCTCCTACCCACGCCGCCGCATCGGACTGGTCTACGACCGGCGCTGCTTCCCGGTCTCAATCGATGGCGCCGAGCAGGTCGATTTCTGGGCGTGCGACGCACTCAGCCTGCCGTTTGCACCAGACACGGCCGACCTCGTATCGGCGCTCAACGTGCTGGATTGCGTGGCCGAACCGGCGCGCCTGCTACAGGCGCTCGCTGGCTCGGCGCGTCCCGGCGGCAAGGTCCTGCTCGCCTCACCCTACGACTGGTCCACCCGCGCAACACCGGTCGAAACGTGGATCGGCGGCCATTCCCAGCGCGCCGACCACGCCGGCGCCGCCGAGCCATTCCTGAAAACCCTGCTGACCGAGGGCGCGCACCCGCAATCCGCAGCCGGCCTCAGGCTTCTGGCGGAAGAACTGGAATGGCCCTGGCACACCCGCCTGCATGACCGCGCCGCCGTGCACTATCGATCCCACCTGCTCGCAATGGCCCGATAGTGACGCCAGTCGCCGTCACAGCGTGCCCAAGGACGGTGCCACCGCGCCGAGAATGGCCAGCACCAAACCCACCCCACCGAGCGCATAGGCAAACCGCAGCAGCATCTTCGACATGGTGATCACCGACGCCGTAGCCAGCACGATTCCAAGCTGCAGCGCGGCCGCGGCGTTGTCGTATGTATGCGTGCGCTCCCGTGCGTCCTGCCGAACCTCGTCGAACACATGGGCCCGTTCGGCTATCGCCTCCTTGCCATCCTTGGCATCTTTTTCGTACCGCACCTGATCCGATTGCAGTTGCTTGATCAATCCTTCACGCATGGCAATCTGGTCGGGTTGCACCGGGCGGTCGAGCGTGGCGCCGAGCCCAGCGATATCCTGCGCAAGCGTTGCCCGGATCGATTTGGCTTGGTACTGAGCCCAGGCGTCGGCGGTCAGAACCGCGTTTTCCTGCACCGCGATTTCCGCGTGTTTGGCTTGCTGCTCACAAATTGCCAGGAGCGCCGCGAGTGCAGCAATCAGCAATGCAGCCTTCTTGCTGCCGTGCCCTGCCGCGTGCTCGGCATGTTCCTGGTGCTCCAGCACCTCATGTGTGCTCATTCGGGTCTCCGATCCCCATCGCCGATTACGGCATATTACCTTGCGTCAAACAGGAATGCAGCCGGGATTGCACGCCGTCATGGCCTGGTCGGACCCTGGCCGGGCGGTTGACCGTGACGGCGGGGCCGGATGCTGTGCTACGGTGCCACGATTCGTCGGGCGGTTACATGATGTCTGATCTGGCAGCGCCAGCTTGGTGGGCGGTTGTGCTCACGAAGGATACGGCCGATGGTTGACGGGCGAGTCGGTCTGTTCGGCAAGCTGCCGGCGCGCGGTGACTTCGTCCGCGTCGGACTGCCCGGCAATTTCGTCGAGCCCTGGGACGCCTGGCTCCAGCAGGGGCTCACGAACGCGCGCGCCCGCATGGGCGAACGATGGCTGCCGACATTTCTGGAAGCCCCGGTGTGGCGCTTTTCCCTGCCGTCCGGCGCCTGCGGCATCGGTGCCGTGTTGGGCCTCATGCTGCCCAGCGTCGATCGGGTCGGCCGATACTTCCCGCTGACCCTCGCCGCCGTATTCCCGCCCGGGCACGCTGCCCCCGGACCGGAACAGGGCGCCGCATGGCTCGATAGTTGCGAAGCAGCCGGACGCGCCGCCTTGGAGCAGGACGTGACTCCGGATCAGGTGGTCGCACTGCTGCAGCCGCTGGGCGACAGCGCCCGACCTCAGCACGAGGCAATCTGGTGGACCTCTGGCGGACCGCACGTCGCCCCACGACGATGGGCACTGGTGGGCTTGCCCGACCCGGCCGGCTTTGCTGGGATGATCGACGATTCGGAACAAACGGAGATGCCTGCCTGATGCTCCGTTTCCGGTCTTCCGCCATAACCCATGTCGGCGCGCGCCGAACCCATAACGAGGATGCGCTCGTTGACCGGCCCGACCTCGGCATCTGGGCGGTGGCCGACGGTGCCGGCGGCCACCAGGCTGGCGAGGTCGCCGCGGGAATGATCGTGGAGGCGCTCGAGGGCGTACCGCCGGGCCTGGGCGCCGCCGAGGCGCTGGCGGAAATCCGGTCACGCATCGATACAGTACACCGAGCCTTGCTGCACGAAGCGGCGCGGCGCGGCCCTGGCGTGGCAATTGCCTCGACCGCGGTCGTGATGTGCGTGCGGGGTACCCATTACGCCTGCCTGTGGGCCGGAGATTCGCGCGCCTATTGTCTGCGCGACGGAGAACTGTTCCGCGTGACCCGCGACCATAGCCTGGTGCAGGAACTGGTCGATGCCGGGGTGATCGACGCGCATGACAGCGAGGGGCACCCGCAAGCCAATGTCATCACCCGTGCGGTCGGAGCCGGCGAAGAAGAAGTATTCATGCTCGACAAGGCGACTGACGCCATCGAACCCGGCGACCGCTATCTGCTGTGCAGCGACGGTCTGACCAAATCAGTGCCCGAGCCGGATATCGCGGCGTTGCTGCTTGAGGCCGGAGACGACACCGCCCAGCGTCTGATCGCCACGGCCCTCGAGCGACAGGTCACTGACAATGTCACCGCGGTGGTGCTGGATGTTGTTGAAGATCCCGAGCCGGACGCAGATCAGGCAACCAGCGCGGCGTAATCCAGCGTCGCCATGACCTGTGCCCGACGCATGTAGCGCGGCTCATCCGGCAGGTAGTCCGCCACCGCGTTGTGCTCGGTGCCGATATTGTCCCACATCAGCACGTCGCCCTCGGTCCAGTGATGCGCATACAGATACTCGGCGCGTTCCTGGTGGCGGAACAGGAAGTCGAGAATCTCCCCGCTCTCCCGTTCCTCCATGCCGTCGATCCACATCGTGTAGCCGGGGTTGGCGTACAGCACCAATCGCCCGGTGATCGGATGACGCCGAAAGATCGGCTGGGAGACCGGTGGTTTCTTGCGCCGCTGATCGTCAGTCAGCGGCTTGCGCGTGGAGCCCGGCCGCGCCCGCATCATCTCCCAGAACTTGGCGAAATCGTGTGTCGCGGTCCGGCCGGCGAGGCGGCGCTTCATGGCTTCCGGCAGATCGTCGTACGCCGCATGCATGTTGCGGAACTGCGTTTCGCCGAGCGGCTTGCCGTTGCGCCTCGGCACGCTCTGCGCATGGAGGATGTTCGCCAGCGCGATATCGCGGCTGTACGACATGTCGGTGTGCCAGCCCTGCCCGGCATCGTGCAGGCCGAGCGGCTGGCCCTGCGCGTCCTTCATGTTGGACAGGATCATCACTTCCGGCAGGTCCGGTGCGTGAAACAGGTTCGCGACGTTGACCTCCAGGTCCCCGAAGCGGCGGGCGAATGCGGCGAATTGCGCCACGTCGAATGTCTGGGCGGGAAAGCACAACACCCCGTGCGCACCCAGTGCACGCATGATGCTGCGGAAATCGGCATCTGACAGCGGCTGGCCGAGATCGATGCCGGCAATCCCGGCACCGAGGGTCTCGCCGCTAGGGATGATCTGCATGGCGGACCTCACGCGGTTTCGCCGCAATGTGGCGCCGGGCGCCCCGCTGGAAAAGGGCCGCCGCTCAGACTGGTGCGACCGCAAGCCCCGATCCCTGCGCCGCGGCGCGCAGGTCCTCGTCCAAGATCGCCAGCGGCAGCGCCTGACGCTGCGCCAGTTCGAGATGCACGGCGTCATGCAAGGTCAGGCGGAATTGGTCAGCCAGGCGGAGCGTCGTGCTCCAGGCATACGTGTTCAGCTCAGGATCAACTGTAATCGGCAGCAACGCCAGTCGGCCAGCGACGCATCGCGGAACGCGGGATCAGTTCGCCTTCGCCGCACAGAGAACTAACCCATTGGCCACTTCGATGCGCCACAGCAGCGGAACGATCGCCCTGAAGCAGTGCCACTACTGGGGTGCTCGCTCATGCAGGAGCATCCACGTCTTCGTGCCTGATATCAAAGACGCGGGTGGCCGGGACAAGCCCACGGCTGTCCGGTTTAATTTCGCTGTACGAAGCGCACGGCATTGATTCTACTCGGCTCCCGATGGTTGACGCCGAATCGGGACACGAAAAGGAACCAGCGCCGTGCGGCACAAGAATAGCGTCTTTCACCAGGTCCTC
>DATIMO010000529.1:0-8721 GCA_035475215.1 Acetobacteraceae bacterium
CTGCCGGCCGGTGCTTCAATCCGCGCTGCATTTGCGGTACAGACATCGGCGTGGATGCCACTGCCAGCCTGGCGCCGCAACGGCGCAGCCTACACCGATTTGCCAATCCAGGGCGCTTCTTGCGCATCTCCGGGGTCGTCCTGCCGTGGTTGGCCGCACCGGGTTTGGTGCTGACGGCGATCGGGCTGGCCTGGGGCCTGTTCTTCTCTCCGGCCGACTGGCAGCAGGGCGATGCGGTGCGGATCATGTATATTCATGTTCCGGCGGCTTGGCTGGCGTCGGCGGCGTATTTTGGTCTCGCGCTGTGTTCGGCCGTCGCCCTGATCTGGCGCCATCCGCTCGCCGATATGGCGGCGGTGGAGATCGGACCGGTGGGCGCAGGATTCACGGCACTGTGCCTCGCCACCGGAAGCCTGTGGGGCAAGCCGATGTGGGGCGCCTGGTGGGTGTGGGACGCGCGTCTGACCTCGGTGCTGGTGTTGTTCTTTCTATATCTCGGGCACATTGCACTGGTGCGTGCGTTCGACAGTCCGGAACGGGGTTATCGGGCCGGCGCCATCCTGGCGCTGGTGGGAGCAGTCGATCTGCCGATCATCAAGTTCAGCGTCGATTGGTGGAACACGCTGCACCAGCCGGACACGATCACGCTGACCGGCGCACCGACGATGCATATCAGCATGCTTTGGCCGCTGCTGGTGTGCACGATCGGCTACACGTTCGGCTTTGCCGCCATTGTCGTCGCACGCCTGCGCGCGGCGGTGATGGAGCGGCGCGTGCGCGGGCTGCTAATGGTGCGCGCGCAGGAGGCGGCGTGACCCATTTGCCGTTCATCGCTGGATCCTATGCGCTGGGGGTGCTGGTTCCGGCGGCGTACGGCATCGCTGCATTCTGGCGCATGCGCCGAGCGGGACGGCGGCTCGCCGGCGTTGATACAAGGCGGGCTCGTGCCAGTCGTGCGGTCCTCCGATGACGCGCAAGCGGCGGCGGGCCTGTGCGCTGCTGGCCTGCGGCATCGGCCTGGGTTCAGCGACCGCGTTGGCGCTGACAGCGTTTCAGAGCAGCTTGCAGTTTTTCGTCTCGCCGTCACAAATCCTGGCCCCGGAACAGCCGCCGGGGCGTACTGTCCGGCTCGGAGGGTTGGTTGAGGCAGGCAGCGTGCAGCGTGGCGTGGCCTCGGGTCATCCGCAGGCAAGTTTTCGCGTGACGGATGGCCGCGCGACGGTCGATGTGCATTATGGCGGGGTGTTGCCCGACCTGTTTCGGGAGGGACAAGGGATTGTTGCTGTGGGTGTGATCCAGCCGGATGGCACGTTCCGTGCCGCCGAGGTGCTGGCGAAGCATGACGAGAACTACATGCCCAAAGAGGTGGTCGAGGCGCTAAAGAAGAGCGGACACTGGAACCCGGCGAACGGCGAGCCGCCGCCGGCCGGCACCTGGGACACGCTGCGGGTGGAAAAGGCAGCCACGGAAAAACAAGCAGGCGGATGATCCCGGAACTCGGTCACTTCGCGCTGGCGCTTGCCGTTGCGATTGCAGCCGCGCAGGCGGTGCTGCCGCTGCTAGGGGCGCATCGCCGCGACGCACGGATGATGGCCGCGGCCCCGGCACTGGCTGTCGGGCACCTGGTCGCGTTGGCGGCGTCGTTCGGCTGTCTGATGTGGAGCGCAGTCGTCGATGACTTCTCAGTCTTCAATGTGGCGGAAAATTCCAGCAGCAGCGAGCCGTTGATCTACAAGATCACCGGCACGTGGGGGAATCACGAGGGGTCGATCCTGCTGTGGTGCCTGATCCTGGCGTGCTGCGGGGCGGCCGTGGCGGCATTCGGCCGCAATCTTCCGTCCGCCTTGCGAGCGCGGGTGATCGGCGTTCTGGGGTTCACCTCGGCCGGCTTCCTGCTGTACGCGCTGACGGTATCCAATCCGTTTCTGCGCGTCTGGCCGCCGCCGATCGACGGGCAGAACATCAATCCGCTGCTGCAGGATCCCGGATTAGCAATGCATCCGCCGGTGCTGTACGCCGGCTATGTCGGGTTCGCGATCCCCTTCGCCTTCGCCGTGGCAGCGCTGATCGAGGGCCGGGTGGATGCCGCCTGGGGGCGCTGGGTACGGCCGTGGGCACTGGGTGCGTGGTGCCTGTTGACTGGCGGCATCGCGTTGGGTTCGTGGTGGGCCTATTACGAATTGGGTTGGGGCGGGTTCTGGTTTTGGGACCCGGTGGAGAACGCCTCGCTGCTGCCGTGGCTGACCGGGACGGCGCTGCTGCATTCGGCGATCGTCGTGGAGAAACGTGAGGCGCTGAAGACTTGGACTATTCTGCTGGCGATCGGCACGTTTTCGCTCAGCCTGTGCGGCACGTTCATGGTGCGATCGGGAATTCTGAATTCGGTGCATGCCTTCGCCTCCGATCCCACGCGCGGCGTGTTCATCCTGGTGCTGCTGGCGCTGGTAATCGGCGGCAGCTTGTTGCTGTTCGCACTGCGGGCGCCGTCGTTGGCAGCTTCGGGGATTTTCGCGCCGGTTTCGCGCGAGGGCGCACTGGTGCTGAACAATGTGCTGCTGTGCTCGGTGGCGGCGGTGGTGCTGACCGGGACGGCGTATCCGATGTTCGCGGCCCTGGTGTTCGATGCCAAGCTGAGCGTCGGGCCACCATATTTCCACATGACCGTGGTGCCGCTGCTGGTGCCCCTGTTCGCGGCAATGAGTGTCGGGCCAACGCTGGCATGGAAGCGGGCGGACCTGTTGCCGGGGCTGCTGCGGCTGTGGTGGGCGGCGTTGCTGGCCGCGCTGGTCGGCTTGGCGACGGCAGCCGGATTGCGCGATGCATTTGCCGCAGCGGGATTTGCGGCGTCCGCGTGGCTGATCGCAGGGGCGTTTGCAGAGCTGACCGAGCGTGTGCGGCTGTTTCGGATTCCGATCGCCGCTACGTGGGCGCGCGCTGTTTCGCAGCCGCTGGCGGTCTGGGGTGCCGCCATCGCGCATGCCGGAATGGGCGTCACTGTTGCCGGAATTGCCGGGATGTCGCTGTCGGCAAGCACGATCGTGTCGGTGCGACCGGGTGAGACGGTGGCATTCGGGGGATATGACTGGACGCTCGCGGGGATCCATACACAGCCGGGCTCCAACTACACCGCGCGCGTGGCCGATCTTCGCGTCATGCGCGATGGCCGGCAGGTGGTGCTGTTCCACCCGTCACGGCATAGTTTCACTCGACAGCAGCAGACCATCAGCGATACCGCGATCCAGACCAATCTGATCCGTGACCTGTATGCGGTGATGGGCGATGAGAGGGATGGGCAGGTGGTGCTTCGCCTGCACGTCAATCTGCTGGCGCCGTGGATCTGGCTTGGGGCACTGGTGATGGCGGCGGGGGGCGGATTGTCGTTGGCGGATCGGCGACTGCGGGTCGGGGCTCCGGCGCGACGGGCCGCGGTCGCCGTACCGGCCCGGGTTTAGCGATGGACGCGACGACGCGACGACGGCTGATCATGCTCGCCCCGCTGGGAATTGCGGCGGCGGCCGGAGGCGGGTTCTGGGGCCTGCTGCTGCGGATGCAGGAGGGCACATACGACCCGCACAGCCTGCCCAGCATGCTGGTCGGCAAGCGTCTGCCGGAATTTTCGTTGCCCGGGCAGCCGCCGTCGGAAGGCTTTTCCAGTGCTGACATCATCCGCTCGGGCCGACCGGCGCTGGTGAATTTCTTCGCCTCCTGGTGCGTCCCCTGCATTCAGGAGGCACCGGTGCTGATGCAGCTCAAACAGCAGGGCGTGCCGATCTGGGGCATTGCGTACAAGGACAAGGCTGACGCTGCCGCGGGGTTCCTGCAGCAGCACGGTGATCCGTACGTGCGGGTCGCGCGCGACGAGCCGGGCCGGGTGGCGATCGATTTCGGCCTGTATGGCGTGCCGGAGACGTATGTCTTGGACCGGCAAGGCGTCGTCCGCATGCGATGGGCCGGTGGCATGTCCGACGATGTCGTGCGCGACAGCCTCGCGCCGATGCTGAAGTCGCTGGCGTGACCCGACTGTTGCTGGTTCTGGTTGCGCTGATCGCTTTAGCCGGATCGGCACAGGCGGTCAGCGATCCGGGGGAGATGCTGCGTGACCCGACGATGGAACGCCGGGCTGAAGCAATCGGTGAGCAGCTTCGCTGTCTGGTGTGCCAGAACGAGAGCGTGGAGCAGTCGGACGCGGACTTGGCGAAGGACCTGCGGCGCATCATCCGTCAACGTGTCACCGCCGGCGACACGGACCGGCAGGTGACTGACTGGATGGTTGCGCGCTACGGCGATTTCATCCGGCTGCGCCCACCGGTGGATTTGGAGACGCTGCTGCTATGGGGGGCGCCGGTTATTGCGCTGGCGGTGGCTGGCGGATCGGTCGCGATCGGGTGGCGTCGGCGGGCACGTGCGCCCGAACCGTTATCATCTGCCGAACGACGGCGCCTGGCCGACCTGCTGGAGTGAGCCGGGTCGGATGATATCACTCTGGGTTGGCGTGACCGCGCTGGTGGCAATTGCACTTCTGCCGCTGGTGCTTTCGTTGCAGCGGGCTGCCGGAGCGCGCAGCCGGCGAGAAGCGGCGCTGGCGTTGCACCGGGCGCAATTGGTTGAGTTAGGTCGGGAGCTCGAGGAGGGGCGACTGGCGCCTGCCGAGCACGCGACCGCGGTGCTGGAGGTGCAACGACGCATGCTTGCGGCGGCGGAGCTGTCTGATCCAACGGCGCAGTCCACCTCCGGTTCTGCATTGTGGGCGGCGGTGGCGTTGGTGCCGATTGGCGGGCTGCTCCTGTATCTGGTCGGTGGCTCACCGGGTCTGCCTGCGATGCCACTGAAGGAGCGGATGGCGGCGGCGGAGCAGCGGGTACGGCAGGAAGATGCGCTGGTGGCGCAGCTTCGGCAGGTGCTGCGCGGTCTTGATCCACACTCGGACAAGGCACGCGAGGGATACATCCTGCTGGGCAATGCCGAGGCCCGGCTAGGCCATATGCATGGCGCGGCCGCGGCGTGGCAAACGGCGCTGGAGGTGCGTTTCGATGCGACCCTCGCAGTCGAGACGGCTGAGGCGATCACGGAGGCGAACGGTCGGGTTACGGATGACGCGACGGCGCTGTTCCGGCGGGCCCTGGCGGAGGCGCCAGCAACTGCGCCGTGGCGGCCGATGGCGGAACGGCGGCTGGGTGGAGGTTAGGGCAGTACGTTTTTGGAGGCCTTGACAGGGTCGGGCGGCGAACTTACTTAACCGATCGGTTTATTAACCTGATGGTTTAGTGCTCGATGTCAGCCGATCGCCTCAGCGTCATTTTCGCGGCACTGGCCGATCCTACCCGGCGCGCCATTCTCGCGCGGCTGAGCGCGGGGGAGGCGTCGGTTACGGAGTTGTCGCGGCCCTTTGACATGAGCCTTCCCGCCATATCCAAGCACCTGAAGGTGCTGGAGCATGCCGGCCTGATTGCGCGTGGTCGTGAGGCACAGTGGCGCCCGTGCCGCCTGGAGGCGGCGCCGCTCAGGCCCGCGGCGGACTGGCTGGAGCAATATCGCCGTCACTGGGAACAGAGCTTCGATCGTCTGGACGATTACCTGCAAAACTTGCAGACGAAAGGAAAGCGCAATGACTCCGCAAACTGACCTCGCAACAACGGATCGGGAGCTTCTTGTCACCCGCATCTTCGACGCGCCTCGGGCGCTTGTGTTCAGGGCGTGGACCGAGCCGGAACGGGCGGCGAGCTGGTGGGGTCCCCAGGGGTTCACGACTTTGTCGTGCCGGATGGATGTGCGGGCCGGCGGCGGATTTCGCGTCAGTGCGCGCGCGCCTGACGGGACAGTGCATTGCAAGAGCGGCATCTACCGCGAGGTGGTCGTGCCGGAGCGGCTGGTCTTCACCTATGGCTGGGAAGACGCGCAGGGTGGTCTCGGCCATGAGATGCTGGTGACCGTCACGTTCGCCGAGCATGGCGACCGAACCAGGCTGACGCTGCATCAGACCAATTTCGAGTCAGTCGCCGCGCGCGATGCGCATTTGGCCGGTTGGACCAGCTGTCTGGAGCGTTTCGCCGGATACTTGGCTAACACCTGAAACGATATCAAGGAGAGTTCGTCATGCACCACAATCCTGTCGTATCGCGCGATGAGTGGCTTGCTGCACGCCTGCAGCTTCTGGCCAAGGAGAAGGAACTGACCCGATTGCGCGACCGTCTGAGCACCGAGCGGCGGGCGCTGCCTTGGGTCAAGATAGACAAGCAGTACCGGTTCGAAGGACTCAACGGCAGACAAACTCTGGCCGAGCTGTTCGATGGGCGGAGCCAGTTGATCGTGAAGCATTTCATGTTCGGTCCCGACTGGGAGGAAGGTTGCGTCGGCTGTTCTTTTCACGCCGACCACATCGATGCTGCGCGCCTTCACATCGAGCAAAATGATGTATCGCTGATCGCCGTATCGCGAGCCCCGTGGGCTGAGATCGAAGCGTTCCGGAAACGCATGGGCTGGCGGTTCAAATGGGTCTCGTCCTACGGCAGTGATTTCAACTATGACTTTCACGTGTCGTTCACGCCGGAGGCTATCGCCAGGGGCAGGGTATACTACAACTACGCCGAGCGCGAGTTTCAAAGCGACGAGATGTCTGGCATCAGCGTGTTCTGCAAGGATGCGGCGGGTGACGTGTTCCACACCTATTCGTCCTATGCACGCGGCAATGAGGCGCTGCTTGGTGCGTATCACTACCTTGACCTTGTTCCAAAAGGTCGCAACGAAACCGTCCACGGGAACCTGACGGACTGGGTGCGGCACCATGATCGCTACGGTGATCGTGGGAGGGTGGACGCGACCGGACGCTACGTTGCGGAGTCGTGCTGCGGTGCATCGCAGGATTGAAGGTTGTAACGGCGGCGGCGCCGGAAGGCGAAAGACGGCTCTTCATTCCTGGTTAAGCTCTGCCTGTTCTACTGCAGCGCATGCCAGAGATCGCCAGCCCCTGGGCTTTCGCGCCGGCTCGGACGCGTCCAGAGAATCCCGCGCGGCCGGCCCACAGTCTGCTCGAGCTGTCACGGCAGCCGGATGGAAGTTTCGTTTCTTTCCTTCCTGCGGGCCTACGAGGCAGGTGGTGCAGGATTGCCATGCGGCTGCCCGAGCGCGGTGGCCTGTGCGTCGTCGCTTTCGGTATGGACGGAGCGGAAGAAAGCGTCGGACCAGAAATTATCCTGGGGGATGGCGTTACGCGCGCCACACCGCGCTCGGCGGTAACCTTTCTGCCGTCCGAAACGCGAAGTCTGCGATTGAGGCTGTTCGGCCCGGGTGCTCAAGGGGGGCAACCGATCATTTCGATCACGACCGTTTCTTATGCGGCGGCGGCGCTGTCGGTCTGTCTGCGCCAGCCGTGGCAGGCTGGTCGGGCGGTGATCCGGGCGGCGCTGCGTGGCGGTCCCCCAAAAATGCTCGGCCAGCTTCGGCGCGATGTTGGCTGCATGGCGGCGCGGTCCGGCGGCACCGGCTGCTACACGGTGTGGAGTCAAAGCTTCGATCTGTGGCCGCTCGCAGCCATCGAGCGGCTGATGCGCTCATCACGGCGCGCGGCTTGGCCATCGATCGCGGCGTTCGTGTTCCACACGAGCGGAAGCTCCGAGGCGGCGCTGCGCGCCAGCCTGGCCGCGCTGGATCACGGCCCAATCAGCGTGCCGCGCCAGATTGTGGGGTCAGGCGTGGCACTGACGGGCGCGGTGGCGGACAGTTCGGCCGAGTATGTCGCGCTGCTGCAAGCGGGGGAAATCCTGCCGGCGCACGCGCTACCGTTGCTGGCGGATCACGCGGTTGCGCTGGGGCGGCCGGATATATTGTATGCGGATGAAGACGCGATCACCGCGGATGACCGGCGGCATTCGCCGATCTTCAAGCCACAGCCAAGCCGTCTGCTGATGCTTTCCGGGACATTGTCCCGAGGTGTATGGCTGGTTCGCCGTGGACTGCTTGTCGGTGCTTCGCCAGGCGCCGGCGCCTGGGCCGAGACTGCGCGGCTGGATGCCTGCCTGCGCCTGCACGAGAGTGGGCGGGGCGAGCACTCGCATCGCATTCCACATGTACTGACTCATCGCCGTGCCGATACGGACGCTGCACCAGCCGATGCACTGGCCGGCATCGCGCGTCAGCATGTGGCACGCACCGGGTTCCCGGTGCAGATCAACCCCGGTGACCCCCTGCGCCTGCGCGTAACCGTCCCGCGAGAGCGTCAGCCCAAGGTCAGCATCATCGTGCCTTCAGCGTGCCGTGGCGCGCATGTCGCGGCGTGTCTCGACACGGTGCTGGCACGTACGGACTACGCCGATTACGAGATCATACTGACTGTCGCCGGACGTCTGCCGCTCGATGATCAGCAGAACCGCATTTTGTCCCGGCTTGCCGGCGACGGGCGCGTCCACCCGCTGGTCCTGCGGATGGACCGGTTCAACTACGCCGCGGCGAATAACGCTGCGGCGCGTGAAGCAAGCGGTGATTTCATCTGCTTGCTGAACGACGACGTTGCCCCACTGCACGACGGTTGGCTGGCGACGCTGGTGGGGCACCTCGCTGATCCGCAGATCGGCGTGGTCGGGGCGAAGCTGCTGTATCCGGACCGGACCATCCAGCACGCGGGGATCGTGCTGTGCCCGGAGGGTGTCGGCGAGCATGCGCATCGTTTCCTGGGGCGAGGCGATCGCGGTTATGCGAGCCGTGCCATTCTCAGTCAGCAGGTTTCAG
>DATIMO010000530.1:0-4974 GCA_035475215.1 Acetobacteraceae bacterium
CAAACCGCGCGCTTCATTGGGCCGATCGTTTGCGTGGCGCTCGCCGGCGGGACGTTTTGCGCCGGTCGTCACGCGTGACCACAACGGCGATCTCGCTTGCAGTACTCATGACGTGCACGGCATCGTGGGTGCCGGAGACGATCATGAGGTGCAACGGGATCGGCTTGGGTCGGGCGGTAAGCGATGCACGGAACGCACCAGTCAGAATAGTCTGGTTGGCTGACGGGATCGAGAGTTCCCGCTTATAGCGGGGAAGGTCACCGCCGTGGAGCGGGGCGAGTGCGTCGATCGCGTCGCAGATGTCAAGGAAGTCTCCCGTCGCTGCACGACGGCCTAGCTTCTTTGCGGTGTCGTCGATATTGCGACGAGAGAAAGCCTCGTTGATCTTTGCGACCATGACCGGTCGAGTACCGGGTTGGTCTCCGATGCGTTCCTCGCCCATGTTCCTCCCGCAGGTCAATCGGCTTCAGCGTGTCGGTTTTGCGGAATCGGCATTTAGCCGGAACGGGTTACGGGGTAAAGGGTGGCGGTGCTGGTCGCTGCGAGCCCCGGCATGCGGGGTGGCGGCGGAGGATCGGAGGCTTTGCGGATGCGCCTGTCATCACGACTGGTTGCCATTTTCGGCTTGGTTGTCATGCTGTTGTGGTCGTTTCTGCTTCAAGCATCGGCATCGGACAGCGGACGCCCGGTGCCGACGACGATGGTTTCCATTCCCGGATTGACGCAGCCGGCTGAAATACTTGTCGATCCGTGGGGAATCCCGCACATCTATGCCGCCAGCCAGGCCGACGCCTATCGGGTGCAGGGCTTCAACACCGCGCGCCTGCGTCTGTGGCAAATCGATTTCTGGCGCCGCCGCGGTCTGGGTCGGCTGTCTTCGGTGCTTGGGCCTGGCTTTCTCGGCTACGATCATGCTGCCCGGCTGTTTCTTGACAGGACCGATCCAGGGCGAAGCTGGGTCAAATACGGCCCGGACATTGCCGAAAACGCCGCCGCCTTCGTTGCCGGCATCAACGCGTATATCGATCGGGTGATGCAGAACCCGACGCTGCTGCCCCCTGAATTCGCGGCGCTCGGTTATCGTCCGGAGAAATGGCAGGTGGACGACCTGCTGCGCATCCGGACCCCGCCGGAGGGCGTCGCCAGCCGGGTAGCGCGCGCGGAGCTGGCCTGCAAGGGCGGGCTGACGTTCGATCCGTTACGCGTGATGATCAGCCCGCCTTGGCCGGTCAAGGTGCCTGATGGGCTCGATCCGTGCGCGATCAGTTTCGATGATCTGCGTGACCTGTTTCGCGCCAACGACCATATTGTTGCCACGCCGGCTATGCTGAAGACCGGCATGCTGCCGCGCAATCGCGACGACTACGCCGACGCGGCCGAAAGCCGGAAAGACGGCAGCAATGTCTGGGCGATTGCGGCGGACCACAGTGCGACAGGGCGCCCGATACTGGCGCATGATCCGCACACGCCGTACGATGTTCCGTCGTTGCGTCTGATCGTGCAGGTTACGGCGCCGGGCCTGAACTTCATCGGCGCGGGCTTTCCGCAGGAGCCTGGAATCTCGCGCGGACACAATGACCGGATTGCCTGGGGCTCCACCGATTTCGGCGCAAACCTGGGTGAGTTGTACGTTTACGCCACCAATCCCGACGATCCCGACCAATACCGCTACCAGAGCGGGTGGGAGCGTATGCAGAGCATCACCGAAAGGGTTGCTGTCAAAGGCGCGGACCCGGTGACCATGACATTCAAATATACCCGCCACGGGCCGGTGCTGTCTGAGGATCCGTCGCATCATCGTGCCGTGGCCGTCGGCATGGTACCCGCCCCTGCATCGTCATCGGCGCTGTTCAACCTGGTTGCGGGGATTTATCGGGCCGGGAGCTGGCCGGAGTTTCTGGCCGCGGTCAGACATGATGATACCGGAAACTATGTGTACGCGGGCATCGATGGCACCATCGGCTGGACGGCTGCGGCCCGGGTGCCGGTTCGCCCCAATTTCGACGGGCTGATGCCGGTGCCGGGCGATGGCCGCTACGAACACCGGGGCACCGTCGCGAATGACGACCTGCTGATGGAAGTGAACCCGGCGCGAGGTTGGATCGCCAGCGCGAACCAGTTGAATCTGCCGCCCGATTATCCGGTCGCCGAGCGCAAGACCGGGTTCGAATGGCAGCCGGCGTATCGCTACGACCGCATTGCCGCGATCCTTGCGGGCAAGCCGAAGCTCGGCTTGCAAAACAGCGTGGCGCTGCAGAACGATGTGCTCTCGTACCCCGCCGAGGCGCTGGTACCGCTGCTGGATTCGGTGCGGACCGACGATGCGGTGTTCCTTGATGCACGCCGGATGCTCAGCGGGTGGGATCGGCGGCTGACCGCCGACAGTGCGGCGGCGGCGCTGTTCGAGGTGTGGGAATACCGCCACCTGCGTCTCTTGCTGTTGGCGCGGGTGGTTCCGGCGCCGCTGCTGCCGCTGATGGGCGAGGGCGATATTCGTGCCGTGATTGCGTTGCTGCAGCACCCGGATGATCGGCTGGGCGCCGACCCAGTCGCCGCAAGAGACTCGGTGCTGCGCGAATCACTGGTGGCGGCGATGACCCAGACACGCAAACTGTTGGGCAATGATCCGGGCCGCTGGCACTGGTCCGATCTGCACCGCGCCGCATTTCACCACCCGCTTTCCCAGGTGCTGCCGCCGCGCTTGCGGGCGCTGGCCGACGCGGATTTCGGCGGCAAGGGCGGTGACACGTATACCGTGATGGCGAGTTGGGTGCCTGGCCCCGACACGATGGATATCACCGGCGGTGCATCGTTCGCGATGGTTGCGGATGTCGGTGAATGGGACAATTCGGTGGTGCTGGCGACGCCGGGCGAATCCGGTGTGCCGACCGACGAGCATTATCGCGACCTGTATCCGCGTTGGCTGTCGGGCGCGTCCTTCCCGCTGATCTATAGCCGCGCGCTGGTCGAAACGATGACCGAGCGCCGATGGGACCTGCAACCCGCGCCGTGAGGATTCTGTCGACACGCGGGCAGTAAAGCAAGAAAGTTGCACCACGGAGACACGGAGGCACGGACAAGAAATCTTGCGCTTCGCGCGCCCCCTCGCCGACCGACTGCCCCAGTGCGCGCAGCGAAAAAAGGGCTCTCCGTGGCTCCCCGTCTGCTTGATGAATCTCGCTAGCTGACCCGAGCCGGCACAGCCATGGGGACATGTGACAGGCGCGACCGCCGCTTGGCATTACGTGGTTATCGAAAACCCCCCGTCCACGGGGATTGCTGCGCCAGTCACGAAATCCGATGCGGCACTGGCCAGGAACACCGCGACACCGGCCATGTCGGCGGGCACGCCCCAGCGGCCCGCCGGCGTGCGCGCCTCGATCCGTTCGTGCAATCCCTGCACTTCGCGGCGGGCGTTGCGCGTCAGCTCGGTGTCGATCCATCCGGGCAGTACAGCGTTCACCTGGATGTTGTCCTTGGCCCACGCGGTGGCGAGCGCACGGGTCATTTGCACGATGCCACCCTTGCTGGCCGCATAGGGCGTGGCATACGGCGCGCCGAAGATCGACATCATGGATCCGATATTGATCATCTTGCCGCTGCCCGCCTGCTTCATCGCCGGATATGCGGCCTGGGAGCAGAGGAAGGCGCTGGTGAGATTGGTATCCAGAACGTGGTGCCATTCGGCTTCGGTATAGTCCTGCGGCATCTTGCGAACCGACGTTCCGGCGTTGTTGATCAGTATATCCAGCCGGCCGAAACGCGACAGCGTATCCGCCACCAGATCGCGGCACGCCTGCGCATGGGTGATGTCCGCGGCGATGAAGGCCGCACGCACGCCATGATGTTTGAATGCTGCCAGCGCGGTTTCCGCCTTCGCGGCATTGCGCCCGACCAGGACGACGTCAGCGCCGCACGCGGCCAGACCGTCTGCCATGCCAAGCCCGATGCCGCCGTTGCCGCCGGTAACGATCGCCACGCGGCCTTTCAGGTCGAATTGTTTCATTTCGCGATAAATCCCCCGTCGATGACCAGTTCAGCGCCGGTGACGAAGCTCGCTTCGTCGGAGGCGAGGAACAGCACGCCATAGGCTACCTCGATCGGCTTGCCCAGCCGGCGCAGCGGCGTCTGCTCGACCTTGGCGGCACGTCCGCCGGCGTTGGTGGCGTTCAGCATCGGCGGCAGAGAGCCCGGGTGAACCGAGTTGACGCGGATGTTCCGCGGGCCGTAGCGCACGGCGGCCGCCTTGGTGTAGTTGCGTACGGCGGCTTTGGACGCGCAGTAGCCGGGGTGGCTTTCGTCGCCGCCGACAATACCCATGATCGACGAGATATTGACGATCGAGCCCCCGCCGGTGTTCGACATTTCAACGGCCGCCAGTTTGGTGCCGAGGAACACGCTGGTCGCATTGACCTCCAGCAGGCGCTGCCAGCCGGAAACTGCGTCGGCGTCGCCAACCGAACTGCCGCTGATGCCGGCGTTGTTCACCAGGATGTCGAGCCGGCCGAAGGCGTCAATTGTCTCGGCGATCAAGTGTTGCCAGTCGGTTTCGGATGTTACGTCGGTGCGGACAAAATGGGCCTTGTGCTGGCTTTCGGTGATCTCGGTCGCAACCGCTTTGCCCTGCTGCTGCAGCACATCGGCGATAACCACGCTGGCGCCTTCCTTGGCGAACAACCGCGCTTCCACCTCGCCCATGCCGTGGGCGCCGCCGGTGATGATCGCTACCTTGTCCTTCAGCCGCATGATTGGGTTCCCCCCTTGGCCCGCAGCGATGATCGTTCGTCGCCACCGGGATCGCAAGCGACGCACCGCCGTCATGCCCGGGCTTGTCCCACGGCTGTCCGGTTTAATTTCGCTGTACGAAGCGCACGGCATTGATTCTACTCGGCTCCCGATGGTTGACGCCGAATCGGGACACGAAAAGGAACCAGCGCCGTGCGGCACAAGAATAGCGTCTTTCACCAGGTCCTC
>DATIMO010000531.1:0-2726 GCA_035475215.1 Acetobacteraceae bacterium
GGACCATGCGCAGTGGATGCGAGGGTCCGGGCTCTTGCTTGTCTTGGCTCCATCGGGCTCGGTAGTGTAGTGGCGAACCTGCCGGCAGGGCTCGCGTTTGCTGACCGGTGTCGATGCGCGTTGAAAGGGTCGGCGGATGACCCGTGCAAATCCAACCCTGGTCAAGGCCGCTGAACTCCGCGATGCTTACGACTTCGTAAGCGTCGGTCTGGCGTATGGAAATAGAGCCTACATCAGTAGGGAGACAGGGAAGATTTACTGGGTCGGCGACGCGATAGAGCCGGACGAAGAAGTTCCGGGCGATCTTGACGCGCCTGATCGCTACATCGCAGTGCCGGATAGATACAGTCTCGACCTTGGCAACGCACTGGTCTTTTCGTTTGTCGATCAGGAACTTCCCGACGACTATGATACCATACGGGGCTTTTTCCGGCGAAAGGGGGCGTATGCCCGCTTCAAGGACCTGCTGGATGCGCGGGGCATGCTTCAGAAGTGGTACGATTTCGAAGACCGCGAAACCGATCAGGCTTTGGCAGAATGGTCCGAGGAGAACGGCGTTCAGCTGACTGATGATTGATCGGACGACACGCGGAACCAGGCGGACACGAGCGGATCATCTGCCAGCGCCGAGAGCACGGACGTTTGTCCGGCGGTGCTCGAAATAACCACCAACACGTCGCGAAAGAACGCCACCTCCCGGCGAGCGCGGGCCAGGAACAATCGCGACAACGCCTGCGCGGCTGACGTGCGGGGTGTGCAACAGCGGCAGCCGGCCGCATGCGGTCGCGGGCCGAACACACGCGGCACGGTGAAACACGCCGCCGGACGGCCGGGCGGGAGCGGCCCGTCATTCTCGATCAGCAGCGCGCTATCCGGGCCGGCTTCGTCAGCCGAACCGAAGCGGACCGGCACCCGCGCATCAACAAAATCCGACATAGGCTGGACATAAGGATATGTTTATGTCAGATACAAGCCATGGAGACCCTGCTCGTTGCTTTGCGCGCTGCCGCGGAGCCGACGCGGCTTCGGATCCTGGCCCTCGCCGGCCGGGGGGCGTTCTGCGTGTCGGAGTTCACCGAGATCCTCGGGCAGAGCCAACCGCGCCTGTCGCGGCATCTGAAGCTGCTGTGCGAGGCCGGGTTGCTGGAGCGGGGGCGGGAAGGTGCGAATATGTGGTTTACCGTTCCTATGGGCGATGCCGGCTCATTGACCCGTGAGTTGCTGGCCCGACTGCCCGGCGATGATCCGGTGCTGGAAGCGGATCGCAGGCATGGCGCCCGGGTGCTGGCGGAGCGGGCGCGGATCGCCTCGGAGAGCTTCCAGCGCAAGGGGGCGGACTGGGACGAGATGCGGGCGCTCGATCTGCCGGCTCCAGCGGTCGAGGCGTCGCTGCTGATGCTAGTCCCGGAAAACATTGGCGGGCGACTGCTGGACATTGGCACGGGAACTGGCCGCGTGCTGGAACTGTTGGGACCGCGCGTGCAGGAAGGGCTGGGCGTTGATGCCAGCCGCGCGATGCTGGCGCTGGCGCGGTCGCGATTGGCGCGCGCCGGATTGGCGCATTGCTCCGTGCGGCTGGCGGACATGTATCGGCTGCCGCTGGCGGATGGGTCTTTCGATATCGCGGTGCTGCAGATGGTGTTGCATCACGCCGACGACCCGGAACGCGTGCTGAGCGAGGCCGCGCGGCTGTTGCGATCCGGTGGGCGGCTGATTGTGGTTGATCTGGCGCCGCATCGGCGCAGCGAACTGGTTGAGCGGCTGGCGCATCGTTGGCCGGGGTTCGGCGACGAGATGATGCATCGCTGGCTGACAGCGTGCGGCCTGTCGCCGGGCTCGCCGGCGACGGTGCCGGGTCCGAATGAACTGCCGGTGCGGATGTGGACTGCCACCCGTACCGAGGTGGCGCCGGCCGCGCGTGTTGCTGAACTCGTCGTGTAAAGGTTTCATATGTCTCGACCCCATTTGCTGGATGCGCTGCGCGACCAGGTGCTGCTGTGCGACGGCGCGATGGGCACGCGCGCGCAGGCGCTGACGCTGGATGTGGAGGGGGACTATTGGGGGCACGAGAACTGCACCGACGTGCTGACACTGTCCCGGCCGGACCTGGTCCGCGACATCCATCGCGGATATTTCGAAGCCGGCGCCGACATATCCAAGCCCAACAGATTCGGCGGCTCGCCGGTCACGCTGAATGAATTCGGCATCGCCGACCGCGCTTTTGAAATCAACAAACGGGCCGGCGAGTTGGCCCGCGAAGCCGCGGAAAGTTTCCGCGATGGGCGGCATCGGTGGGTGCTGGGCAGCCTGGGGCCGGGAACCAAGCTGCCGACCTTGGGCAACATCGCTTACGATCCGCTGGAAGCTGCTCTGGCCGAGCAGTGTCGGGGGCTGATTGCCGGCGGGGTGGATGCGATCCTGGTGGAGACGTGCCAGGACCCGTTGCAGATCAAGGCGGCGGTGAACGGGGCGAAGATCGCCCGTGCTGAAGCCGGTTGCGACGTTCCGGTATTCGTGCAGGTAACAGTGGAAACCACTGGCTCGCTGCTGGTTGGGCCGGATATCGCCGCCGCGGCAGCGGTAGTGCACGCGCTGGACGTGCCGCTGATCGGGTTGAACTGCGCCACCGGCCCGCAGGAGATGGCAGAGCACTTGCGCTGGCTGTCCGCCAACTGGCCGGGGCTGCTTTCGGTGCAGCCGAATGCGGGGCTGCCGGAGCTGGTGGA
>DATIMO010000532.1:0-3320 GCA_035475215.1 Acetobacteraceae bacterium
CCCGCGCTGTACGCTGGCAACCGAGGCCTGCCGAGCAGGCGTACCGGAACTGCGGGTGATCGCGCCGGACCATTCCGCCGCCTGCATTCGCGCCGAGGCCGCGTGCTCGTGACACCAGTGCTGGAGGTGGAGCATCTCTCCAAAAATTTCCCGATTGCCCAGGGCTTTCTGCGTCGCACAATAGCCGAGTTGCGCGCGGTCGATGATGTATCGTTTCAAATGCCGCCTGGCGAGACACTGTGCGTTGTCGGCGAATCCGGCTGCGGCAAGTCCACGCTCGGCAAGCTGGTGCTGCGTCTGCTGGAACCGTCTGCCGGGCGCATCCAGATCGACAATCAGGACGTGACCACTCTGTCGTCCGAACAGATGCGCCCGCTTCGGCGGCGAGTGCAGATGGTGTTCCAGGACCCATATGCCTCGCTGAACCCTCGTTTGTCCGCCGCCGAAATCGTGACGGAACCGCTGGAGAATTATGAGCGCCTGTCGACAGCGGATAGGCGTGACCGCGCCGCCACGTTGCTCTCCCGTGTCGGGTTGCGGCCGGACATGCTCGATCGGATGCCCTTCGAGTTCTCCGGCGGGCAGCGGCAGCGGCTCGGCATTGCCCGCGCGCTGAGCGTTCAACCGGCGCTGATTGTCGCGGACGAGCCGGTATCGGCACTGGACGTCTCCGTGCAGGCGCAGGTGCTGAATCTGATGATGGACCTGCAGGACGAATTCGCTCTGGGCTATCTTTTCATTTCGCATGATCTTGGCGTGGTAGAACATATCGGCCAGCGCATCGCGGTGATGTATCTCGGCCGCATCGTGGAACTGGCGGACCGGGATGCGCTGTTCGCAGCCCCGCAGCATCCGTATTCCGAGGCATTGCTGGCCGCCGCGCCATTGCCCGACCCGCGCGCCCGCCGCGTTCGCCCGATCATTGAAGGCGAGGTGCCGAGCCCGATCGATCCGCCATCAGGGTGCGCCTTTCACCCACGCTGCCCATATGCAGTTGCCCGCTGCCGGACTGAAACGCCAGCGCTACGCCGACTAACGGACGGCCGCCTTGCCGCCTGTCATCTGCGGTGATCGGTCCCCCTCCCCTTGCGGGGGGCTTTGCGGGAGGGGGTCAGGGGAGGGGCACTGAAGAACCCGGTTTACCCCACTTCCCCCTCTGCCTTCAGCATCCCAACCGCGGCCCGAAACGCTCGAGCCGTATCCGCCACTTCCTTTGACCCGTGCGTCGCGGATACATACCCGCCGATCCGCCCGTTCACATCCACCCCTTCGGTCAGCAGCGCCAACCGCAAGCGCTCCATCAATCGTTTCGGCTGCTCCTTGAACTCCTCGCGCGGGATCGCCAGCGGATCGAACTTGTCCGGCGCAATCTCCCGCCCGCGCGGATTGGCGAACAGATGAAAACCGGAAGAGGTCCCATACACGGACCAGCGCACGCCCGCCTCCGCCAGTACCTCATTCAACGCTGCCCGCAACTCTACCGCGGTCGCATCAGCTCGCTTGTTAACATCGCTTTCCGCGATGATCCCCAGCGCCGCCGTGCCAGCCGCGGCCGAAACCGGATTGGCGTTGAACGTCCCGGGGTGCTGCACCTTCTCCTTCCCGGTCCGTGCCGCCGCTGCGAAATCCAGCCGGTCCAGTATATCCGCCCGACCCGCCACGGCGGCCCCCGGCAACCCGCCGGCAACAATCTTCGCGAAGCTCGACAGGTCCGGCGTCACCCCGAACGCCACCTGCGCGCCGCCCGACGACACACGAAATCCGGTGACCACCTCGTCCAGGATCAGCAGCGCACCCGCCCGCTCAGTCAGCCGTCGCATCGTGTGCAGAAGCTCCGGCCGCAACGGTACCTGGCCGAAGCTCGACCCGGTCGGCTCGATGATAACCGCGGCGACATCACCGCTCGCGAGCGCCGTTTCCAGCGCGGCTGGATCATCCGGCTCCAGCAGCACTACCTTCGCCGCGATACCCTGCACCACGCCCACTGTCGGCGAGCCATCGAAGTGATTCGAATAGCCGAACGTCATATGATCGTGCCAGCCGTGGAAATGTCCCTTGAAACGGATCAGCGTGTCGCGCCCGGTGAACGCACGTGCCAGCCGCACCGCCATCAGTGTCGCCTCGGTGCCGGACGACGTGAACCGTACCCGCTCCGCCGATGGCACAAGCCGGCGAATCGCTGCCGCCCAGCGCACCTCGCCTGGATGGTTCGCCCCGAAATGCGTGCCTTGCCCCAACGCCGTTTGCACCGCCTGCGTCACCGCCGGATGATTGTGCCCCAGCAGCAACGCACCGTGCCCGCCGAAATAATCGACGTACTCGTTGCCATCAACGTCCCATTTGCGCGGCCCCGCCGCACGCTCCACGTAAATCCCATATGGCTCGATATGCCGCGCATCATGCGCTATCCCGCTCGGCAGCAACTCCGCCGCCTCCTGCGCCAGCGTCGCCGAACCGGGCGTGCGTGCCCGATATGCGGCAACAATCCGGGAATTCGTGTCCACTCGGTCCATCGGCTTCAGTGCCCCTTGACGACAGCTACGGGAACGGTCGCTGAATTATGCGCGCACACCGCGCAATGGGGAAGGGATCGGCCAATGTACGACCTGGTGCTCAAAGGTGGCCGCGTTATCGACCCGGCACAGGGCCTCGATGCGATTTGCGACGTGGCGTTCGCCAACGGCAAAGTTGCGGCATTGGGCGCTGACCTGCGCGACTCGAAGCAGGTGCGCGATGCTGCCGGACTGATCGTCACGCCGGGGCTGATCGACCTGCACACGCATGTCTATTGGGGCGGCGCCTCGCTCGGCGTGGACCCGGACGCCTACGCCAAGCCGTGCGGGATCACCACGGTTGTCGATGCCGGCACCGCCGGTGCCGGCAACATCGCCGGATTCCGCCGCCACGTGATCGAGCGGGCGGAGGTTCGCATTCTACCGTTCCTGAACATCTCGTTCCCCGGCATCTTTGCCTTGAGCAAGCACATTGCGGTCGGCGAATCGGGCGATCTGCGGTTGCTGGAACCGGTCGCGTGCCTGGAAGCTGCGCGCGAGCACCAAGACCTGATCGTCGGCATCAAGGTCCGCCTGGGCCGAAGCGGCTCCGGTCTGTCAGGCGTGGCGGCGTTGGATATCGCACTTGAAGTCGCCGAATACAGCGGGCTGCCGTTGATGACACATCTCGACGCACCACCGCCATCCCGGCGCGAGGTGATGGAGCGTCTGCGGCGGGGCGACATCCTGACGCACTGCTTCCGCCTGTTCCCGAACACGCCTATCGCCGCCGACGGCGGCGTGCATGCCGATGTATCGGCAGCACGG
>DATIMO010000533.1:0-5170 GCA_035475215.1 Acetobacteraceae bacterium
AGGCCGGCGGCGCGGCCTGCCTGTCGGTACTGACCGACGAGCGCTTTTTCCAGGGCAGCCTCGACTATCTCGTGCAAGCGCGCGCCGCGTGCTCGCTGCCGGTGCTGCGCAAGGATTTCATGATCGATCCGTGGCAGGTTGCCGAAGCACGCGACCATCTGGCCGACGCCATCCTGATCATCGTCGCCGCGCTCGGGGACGGCCAGATGGCGGAGATCGAGGCCGCCGCGATCGATTACGACATGGACGTGCTGGTGGAAGTGCACGACGCCCACGAACTGGAGCGCGCGCTGCGGCTGCGGTCGCGCCTGATCGGCGTCAACAATCGCGATCTGCGCGATTTCAGCGTCGATCCCAAGCGTGCGTGGGAGATTGCCCGGCTCGCCCCCGAAGACTGCCTGCTGGTTTCGGAAAGCGGCATCGCGACAAGGGCCGATATCGACGCCGCCGCCGAGCATCGCATCCATGCCTTCCTGGTCGGCGAAAGCCTGATGCGGCAGCCGGACGTGACCGTGGCGGTGCAGAGCCTGCTTGGTGACGGTCCCGCTCATGCGGCGGCAGCGTGAGAGGCGAACTGACTCATTTCGATGCACGTGGGGACGCGGCGATGGTCGATGTCTCGGCCAAGCCTGCAACGGTGCGCACGGCCACGGCGCGGGCCCGTGTGGCCATGCAGCCGGCGACGCTGGCGCTGATCCGCAGCGGCACTGCCCACAAGGGTGACGTGCTTGGGGTTGCCCGGCTGGCGGGAATCATGGCAGCGAAACGAACATCTGAGCTGATCCCGCTGTGCCATCCCCTGCCGATCGCCTCGGTCAGTGTCGATCTTCAGGCCGACGATGCTGCCGGGGCGGTGGAGATTGCCGCCACGGTGCGCACGACCGGCCAGACTGGGGTCGAAATGGAGGCACTGACAGCGGCCTCGGTCGCGGCGCTGACGATCTATGACATGTGCAAGTCGGCTGATCGCGGCATGCGCATCGAAGCGGTTCGCGTGACGTACAAAGCCGGTGGCAAGTCCGGCGAGTTCCGGCAGGACTGACGATCGAGAGGCAGCGGGGGCGGGAATGATCAGCGTCGAGCAAGCCCGGGAGCGCATCCTGTCGGCGCTGGGGCCGGTGACACACGAGGTCGTGGCGCTGCCCGACGCCTGGGCGCGGGTAACCGCGACGCCGGTGCGTGCGCGATTGACCCAGCCGCCGGCGGATGTCTCGGCGATGGATGGGTATGCGCTGCGAGCGGCGGACGGACGGAACGGTGCTGCGCTGCGGGTCATCGGCAGCGCACCGGCCGGACATCCGTTCGAGGGGCGGGTCCGAGAGGGCGAAGCGGTGCGGATCTTCACTGGCAGCATCGTGCCGGCCGGGGCCGATGCGATCCTGCTGCAGGAGGATGCATCGCCGGACGGCGACGTTGTGCAGGTGAACGAGACGGTGCGGGCAGGGCGGCACATCCGTCGGGCGGGGCAGGACTTTGCTGCCGGGGATGAGCTGGTCCCGGTCGGACGTCGCATGACGGCGCGTGATGTTGGATTGGCGGCCGCGGCCAATCACCCGTGGATCACGGTGTACCGTCGTCCGCGTGTCGCCATACTCGCAACCGGCGACGAAATCGCGATGCCCGGGGAGCCACTTCCGCCGGGGGGTATCGTCAGTTCCAATTCACATGCATTGGCGGCGCTGGTCCGGGCCACCGGTGGGGAGCCCCTGGTATTGCCCGTCGCGCGGGACGACCGGGCCGCTATTGCGGCGGTGGCGGATGCGGCGGCCGCTTCCGATCTTCTGGTCACGACGGGCGGGGCGAGTGTCGGCGATCACGATCTGGTGATCGAAAGCTTGGCCACACGCGGGTTGCAGGTGGATTTCTGGAAGATCGCGATGCGGCCGGGGAAACCGCTGATATTCGGGCGAATGGGACACGTGCCGGTACTTGGCTTGCCGGGCAACCCGGTCTCGGCGCTGGTCTGCGCGATACTGTTCCTGTTGCCGGCGCTGGCGCGACTGTCCGGGCTGCCGGGCGATTCCCTGCCAGTCAGTTCGGCGGTTCTGGGGGCGGATATGGCGGCGAATGACGGCCGCGCCGATCATGTGCGGGCCACGATCAGCATCGGTCCTGGCGGCGAGGTGGTGGTAATGCCGTTCCCGGTGCAGGATTCGGCAATGCTGCGACGACTCGCTATGGCGAATGCGCTAATTTTGCGGGCGCCGCATGCCGCGGCGCTGCCGGCGGGGGCCGGGGTGGAAGTGATTCGCCTCGATTCTCTCGGGCTTTGAGGCTGAATTCTCAACCTTTTTCGCATTACGCTTGACGGCGCGGCGCGAACCAATATAGAACGCGCGCGCCGTTGCTGATTTGTTCTGAGGTGGCTGCGGTGTTGGGCTGGTCTGCTGTTCAGGCCACGCTTCTGAAACAAGAGGGATGCATGCTGACCCGCAAGCAGTATGAACTGCTCGTCTTCATTGATCGGCACCTGAAGCAGACTGGATTTTCCCCGAGCTTCGAGGAAATGAAGGAGGCGCTTCAGTTGAAGTCGAAATCAGGCATTCACCGGTTGATTTCAGCCCTGGAGGAGCGAGGGTTCCTTCGCCGGCGGCATCACCGTGCTCGAGCACTGGAAGTGATACGGCTGCCCGATGACATGCAGGCGCGAGCGGCTCACGTCGAGGTGGGGAATGAACGGGCCGTGGCAGGCTTTGCGCCGAATGTGATTCGGGGGGATTTTTCGCCGCGGTTGTCGGGTGTACGCACGGCGAATGAGGCGGCGGCGGTGCAGATGCCGCTTTATGGTCGGATTGCCGCCGGTTTGCCGATTGAGGCGATGCGCGACAATGGAACCTCGATCGATGTGCCGATGGCGTTGCTTGGCAACGGCGAACACTACGCGCTGGAAGTGGCCGGTGACTCCATGGTCGATGCCGGTATTTACGATGGCGATACGGTAGTGATCCGCAAGGAAGAAGCTGCGGAGAACGGGCAGATCGTGGTGGCGCTGGTGGACGAGAGTGAGGTTACGCTGAAGCGATTGCGCCGACGGGGCAATTCGATCGCACTGGAGCCGGCCAATCCTCGGCATGAGACGCGGATCTTCCCGGCTGACCGGGTGCGGGTGCAGGGCCGGTTGGTGGCATTGCTGCGCCGATATTGAGGGACGGTTGCGAGAGGGTGTTGCGGGCAGTATATGCGGGCGCGTTTGGTCAGGCTGCCGACGTAGCTCAGCGGTAGAGCAACTGATTCGTAATCAGTAGGTCCTCGGTTCAAATCCGAGCGTCGGCACCAGAAATCAAGCGCTTTGCGAAGCTGCGAATGACAGGGGACCGCCATCTGGTTTCAGGCGGCCATGATATTTTCTGGTGCAACGGAGAGTCGATTGCGAGCACGCCGGTAACAATTGAATGGCCCAGCGAGGGACCTCTCCGATACCGCAACCTTGACCGCCATGGCCCGCAAGAAGCCTGTCACCCACGTCTATTCTTCCCAGCCGCTGGCGATAAGCTTGGACAAGCCCGGGCAGGGCAACTGGAGTTGCGCATGATCGATGGGTCAGTCCCAAGGTGACCTGATGTCATATCAGGCTTAGGCTGCATCCTCTCGCCGGTCCCGAATTTTCACATATGCAAGTTGGGCGTGGTCCTCGCAATACGGCTTTCCCGGCACTGACTGATCGTCGCAAAAGCGGAATTCGCGCGTGCCAGGCTCGCCAATCGGCCAACAGCAGGTGATCACCCGTCCATACGGCCGGGGCGCAACCGGCTGCAACCGCGGTATCGGCGACGGAGCAGGTGCTGCCGTGGCGACCGCCGGACGCAGCGCAGGTCCAATGACCGTCGGCACCGTTCGTGTGCTGGCCAGGGGCGGCAGGGTTGGGCCGGCAACCCGAGGCACCGGAGCGCGCCTTGGGCGTGGTGGCGAGCCGTCGCGTCGGATCGGGGACGGTCTGGCCGAAAGCTCCAGCCTGTGCGCCTTGCCGACAACAGCGTTCTTCGAAATGCCCAGACGGCGTCCGATCTCCGCCGTCGAAAGACCGTCGCTCCACAGTGCCCGCAGGCGCTGGATCGTGTCTTCCGTCCACTCCATCTTGTGGTCCCCCGACCCGTTTGAACGCTAGATACGGTATCGGTGGCCAGGGTCAGATGACAATGGAATAATTCGTCCGCACCCCAAAAAGTTGTGGAAAAGTCGCCCTAGAACAACAACCCCTTGCGCAGCAGACCGTGTACGCCCTTTTCGCCGTTCACCGTCTGGGTCACGTGGAAATCCACTGCCAGGGAACAGAACTGGTAAGCCTGCTGGGCTGACAGGTTGGCTCGTCCGGTGATGAACGCGATCATCTCGCGCAGGGCCTGTTTCATCGCCAGATCGAGGTCCTCGTTCATGCCCATGCTGATCCAGTGCGTCGAGGTCTCAGCCCTTGGGTAGCGCAGCAGCGGGTCACGCGCGCCACCGCCCTTATGCAGCACCAGGGTGAAGGTGCCGGTCAGGCAGGTCTCCAACGCATTGATGCAGACCTCGCCGTCGCCCTGCACGCCGTGGCCGTCTCCGGCGGAAAAATTGGCGCCCGGAACAAACACCGGCAAATACAGCGTCGCCCCGGCGGTCAGTTCCTTGTTATCGAGATTGCCGCCATGCGCCCGGGGCTCTTTGGTGGAAATTGAGCCCCATTCCGGCGGGGGCGCGACGCCCATGACGCCGAAAAAAGGCGCCAATGGAAGCTCCGTCCCCCATGGCAGGCGGCAGATGCGGCGGGTGCGGTCGATCGGAATATGGCTTAGAAAGCGTTCGGGAAAATCCTCGGGCAACGTCCCGACCAGCGGACGGAAACCGCAGAACCCCCAGTCCGCACCAAGTTCGATCGTGTCAATGCGGACTTCAAGCATATCGCCGGGTTCGGCACCGGACACGGCGATCGGTCCGGTCAGGATGTGTCCACCGGATCGGCCTGGGTGGGCGGCGAAGATTGCTTCGTAAGCGGAATGTACCATCAGACCGGGCGCGGCCTGCGGCATCACGTCCGGTCCGCCGGCCGAAAGGCATTCCAGCACGACGGAGTCACCGGTATTGATCGTGACCAGCGGTGGGTACGCCGCATCGAACGTACCCCAGCGGGTGGTTTCAGGCGCCGGGGAAATCCGGTGAATGGCCATGTGTTACTCCGTCGGTCAGACACCGACGG
>DATIMO010000534.1:0-2118 GCA_035475215.1 Acetobacteraceae bacterium
GCTTTCGGAAAGCGGATAACGGTGTCACCGAAACAACCTGAAAGAAAATCATCATGAACATGTCTCACGCCGCCGCTCCGAAAAGTCGTACCCATCCGATGCTGATCGTCGCCAGCACCGCAGTTGTGCTGGTCTGCCTGACCGGAACTGCCGCCCTCATGGGCTGGCTGCCGAATTCGACCGGAGCGACCGCCAATCCTGCTGCGCCGGCGCTGGCGATGCCTGCAGTCGCTGCTACGCCTGCCCAGCAAGCCGCCATCCATGCGGCGCCCCGGCAGGTCGCGGCCGCGCCGGCCGCTTACCGCCAGCCCCATGCCGAGCCGATGCGCCGGGCTCCCGCGCTGGTTTGCCAGAATTGCGGCACGGTCGAATCGATCCGCGAAGTCACCACCGGAGGCGATAGCAACGGGCTTGGTGCTGCGGGCGGCGCGGTAGTGGGAGGCCTATTGGGGAACCAGGTCGGCGGCGGTCACGGAAAGCAAGCGATGACCGTGGTCGGTGCGATCGGCGGCGCATTTGCCGGAAATCAGATCGAAAAACAGGCGCGGGCCACCCGGAGCTATGAAACCACGGTCCACATGAACAACGGGTCGAGCCGGACTGTGGCACAGGCCACCCAGCCCGAATGGCGTGACGGCGATCATGTCAGGATTGTCGATGGCGTGGTGCACATGAACGGCTAAGCCGCATGACGAAACCCGTGTGCCTGAAGCCAGGGCGCGGGTGCCTCGCAATTCGACATTTCCACCTGAAGAGCACACATGAACACCAAAACACTGACCTTACCGCTGATGCTGGCGCTGATCTGCGGCTCCGCGAGTGCCGAGGTGATACCCTTCCTCGGCGCGGCACAGCAATTCGCCGTACTTGGGGCCCAGACCGTAACGAACACCAACGCCACGACGCTGCACGGCGACCTTGGCGTGGCACCTGGCTCGGCCATCACCGGTACGGGCGGCATCACATTCGCTTCGGGAGGGGTGATGCACCAGACCGATGCCGTCGCGGCGCAGGCCCAGGCCGATGCGAACGGCGCCTACAACCGCCTTCTGGCTTTGACCGGTGGTATCGACCTGAGCGGCCAGGACCTCGGCAGCGTAGGCAGGCTTACCTCAGGCATCTATCGCTTCTCGACGTCCGCAGCACTGACCGGCGACTTGACGCTCGATTTCGCCAACGATCCCGGCGGCGTCATCATTTTCCAGATCGGAAGCACGCTGACCACCGCATCGAACTCGGTCGTGAACGTGATCAACGGCACCAGCAGCAACGGGATCTACTTCCAGGTCGGCAGCTCGGCCACCCTTGGCGAGGGATCCGCTTTTGCGGGAAATATCCTGGCCCAGCAAAGCGTCACCTTCGGCTCCGCCGCCAGCATTGGGTGCGGGCGGGCGTTGGCGCTGGCGGCGTCCGTGACGATGATCGGTAACACGGTTTCCAATGACTGCGGTGCGTACTCGCCCACGGGCATGGCCAGCGACTATGGCAGCGGTGGGTACAGCGGCGTAGGTAGAGCCGCCTTGCCGTCGGGTGAGGTGCCGGAACCGGCGACGCTGGCCTTGTTCATGCTCGGACTGTTCGGCACGGCCTTGCTGCACGCGCGCCGCCGTCCTGCCAGCACAGCTGCACGGGCGACCCTCAGCCGCGCTGCATCCGTTCGCTGACGTCCAGCCCGATGCCGCGGTAGCCGGCAAACCCGCTGGCGGCGTCGAACATCGGCTCGCCGCTGACCTGCACATATTGGACTTGGCCGTCCGGCAAGGTCCTGCTGTAGATAAAGTCGAGAAACGGCTGCCGGTTGGCGATCTTGGCGACAAGCCTTGCCCGCTCCTCCATGTTCCAGCCCGCCGCCGCCAGTTCTTCGCTGCTTGCGCCGCCGCCGATGCCGAGCATTTCCTCCACCGGACCGGAGTACTGCGTCAGCCTGCCGGCAGCATCCTGCTCCCAGTACCAGTCCGACGAGAGTTCAGTGAAGCGCTGGAAGCGCGCCTCGCTGCGGCGCAGCTCGGCGGTGCGGTCGAGTACCGTCTGTTCCAGCAGGCGGTTGTGGTCATTCAGCCTGCGGTACAGAAGGCGCACCTCCAGCATATTGTGGATGCGGGTCTGTACTTCGACAAA
>DATIMO010000535.1:0-3057 GCA_035475215.1 Acetobacteraceae bacterium
CGGCGGGAACCGCGGCCTGGAACGAGGAGCGGCTGGCATCTATCGTCCGTGAGGGCGACATGATCGGGGTAACGGTTCCCGCTGCGATTTGATCCCGTTTGGCGCGGTCGTCGATATTTTTAAGACGTGTTCTGGACCGGCTGAAATGGTGACTCTCGTTCGTCATGCCCGCGGAGGCGGGCATCTACGGGAATCACTGAAATTGCGTGGAGATTTCTGGATTCCCGCTTTCACGGGAATGACAGTGGTGGGTCAATCTCATCGCCTGCTGGTATTACTGCGCCTGTTTGGCGAGCCGCTGAGACTGTGTGCGGGCTTGATTCATGCCTGCAATGATCGCGTCCACGTCCTGTAGCGCCTGTTGGTGGCGCCAGCCGGCCTGATCAACGAGGCCCTGTTCTGACATGCTCGGTAACGATCCGCACCCAGCCAGGGCAAGGACGATCAGCAGAATGGCGCGGCGCATCGGCAAAATCTCAGCTTCACGGTTTCCGGAGCATTGTTCTAACCCAGGCCCATCCCGTGGCGCCAGAAGGTATTTCGATCGGGCAGCTTTTTTTCTCGCAGTGTAGCTGGATGCGCCGATCACCTCCGCAGCGCCTGACGCATGGCCGCGACTTCCCGCGCGCCCGCGCGGGCGGTCGCCGATTCCAGCCGCCGATACGCGTCCAGCATGCGTGCTCCTAGCGGGGTGAGGGAAGCCCCGCCACCGCCCGCGCCCCCCTTTGCCGCACCCACCAGCGGGGCGCTAAACATCGTGTTCATCGCTTCCACCAGCATCCAGGCCCGCTTGTAGCTCATGCCCATCCGGCGCCCGGCGGCGGCGATCGAACCGGTCTGCGCGATGCCGTCCAGCAGGTCGGCCTTGCCGGGTCCCAGCGCAACCTGATCGCCGAGCACAACGCGCACATGCAGTCCCAGTCGCTCCGGATGACGAACCCGCTTCATGGTACGAGCAAAGCACAGGCTCCGATGGTTTGCCGACAGCCCCGCGCGGCGATATTGTCCGGCGGACATATCGGACGGAAGGCCAATGCGCCGCATTCTGCTGTTGTTTTTCCTGTTGCTGATGCCCGCACTGGCCGCCGCCCAGGACATCACCATGTTCGCGGCGGCCAGCCTGACGGACGCATTGCAGGACGTCGGCACCGCCTGGCAGAAGCAGGGTCACCCGCCTATCCGGTTCTCTTTCGGCGCCAGTTCCACCCTGGCGCGGCAGATCGAGCAGGGCGCGCCCGCCAATCTTTTCGCCTCGGCCGACTTGCAGTGGATGGACTATCTGGCGCAGGGCAATCTGCTTGTGTCAGGGACCCGGCGCGATCTGCTGAGCAACAAGCTGGTGCTGATCGTGCCCGCTTCCCGGCCGACACACGTTGATATTTCCAAGGGCTTCGATCTGGCGGCACTGCTGGGTTCTGGCGGCAGGCTTGCGATAGGCGATCCGGCGCACGTCCCTGCCGGGATCTATGCCGAACAGGCATTGAAAAGCCTTGGCATCTGGGACTATGCGCGCCAGCATCTGGCACCGGCGGCCGATGTGCGCAGCGCCTTGTTGCTGGTGGAACGAGGTGAAGCCCCTGCCGGCATCGTCTATGCCACAGACGCAATGGTGTCACGCTCTGTTATGGTCGCCGGCACTTTTCCGGCGAATTCGCACCCGCCGATCACCTATCCGTTCGCCATCCTGAAGGGCGGCGATTCGGATCAGGCGCGCGCCCTGATGAAGTTCTTGTCCGGGACCGAGGCGCAGGCAATTTTCGCCCGCGACGGTTTCGTGGTGGAATGAGCTATCGCTGTTCTCACGCAAGCGGAATGGGAAGCGGTGTGGCTGACGCTGGATGTGTCTGCGCGCGCCGTGGGATTCAGTCTGCCGGTAGCGATCGGCCTGGCGTTTGTGCTGGCGCGGGGCCGTTTTCCGGGCCGGGCGTTGCTGGACGCGGTGGTACATTTACCGCTGGTGTTGCCGCCGGTGGTGGTCGGCTGGTTGTTGCTGCTGTTGTTCGGGCTGCACGGACCGATCGGTGCGTGGTTGCAGGGGTGGTTCGGCGTTCGGCTGGTGTTTACCCGGGCCGGTGCGGTGCTAGCCTGCGCGGTGATGATTTTTCCGTTGGTGATACGGTCGATCCGACTGTCACTGGAGGCGGTTGATCCAGGGCTGGAACAGGCGGCACGCACGCTCGGCGCCGGCGCGTGGGACCGCTTCTGTACGATCACACTGCCGCTCGCGGCACCAGGCGTCCTGGTGGGTACTGTCGTCGGGTTCGCGGCGTCGCTGGGCGAGTTCGGCGCGGTGATCACATTTGCCGCCAACATTCCAGGCCAGACACAGACCTTGCCGCTGGCAATCTACAGCGCGCTGCAGAGCCCCGGCGGTGAAACAACTGCCGCGAGGCTCTCGCTGGTTTCGGTCGTGTTGGCGATACTGTTGCTCCTCGTGGCGGAGTGGCTGGGACGGAAGCTGCGGATCCGGCTTGGGCGATGACGCTGTCGGTATCATTCCGGCATCAGATTTCTGGACTATCGCTGGCGATCGAGTTCGCCGTTCCCACGCCAGGAACCACCGTGCTGTTCGGCCGCTCGGGGGTTGGAAAATCGACCGTAATCGCGGCGGTCGCCGGGCTGATCCGACCAACCGCGTTCCGCATCGATGTAGGTGGCGCCTTGCTTGCCGACAGCGCTGTGGGCCTGTTCCTGCCGCCGGAACAGCGGCGAATTGGGCTGGTGTTCCAGGACGCGCGGCTGTTTCCGCATATGACGGTGACCGGCAATTTGCGTTACGGGCTACGCCGCGCGGCGCCCGGGCCGATCGCCTTCGATGATGTGGTTGACCTGCTCGGCCTGGCGCCGTTGCTGGGCCGGCAGCCGCGGCAGTTGTCGGGGGGCGAGCAAAGCCGGGTTGCCATCGCCCGGGCGCTTCTGTCGCAGCCGAGATTGCTGGCAATGGACGAGCCGCTGGCCAGCCTGGACGCGCAGCACAAGGCGGAAATCCTGCCCTATCTCGCCCGGCTGAAACACGCGCTGGCCCTGCCGGTGCTGTACGTGACGCACGCCCTGGAC
>DATIMO010000536.1:0-5164 GCA_035475215.1 Acetobacteraceae bacterium
ATTCTCCTCATTGCGGATATACCGCACGAAACCATGCCGCACGGCCAATCCCGTCAGGTAATCCTGTGTGCCATCGGAGGAGGCATTGTCAACACAGATCACCTCCAGGTCCGGATAATCGGAGAACTCCAGCAGGCTGCTCAGGCACGCCTGGGTAAACTGAAGGTTGTTGTGACACAGCACGACCACACTGACGCGGGGATACTGCGCCGCGATCAGATTGCGCAGCTTGCGTGCCCTTGCGTCCCAGGAATGCCGCGCTGCCCAACGTTTGCGCTGACTGACCAACGCCGGATCATCCCGCGTCAGACACTCGGCGATCCGGCTTTCGAATTCCGCTGCCGACCCGGCGATTTCCACCGTGCGCGGCGGCAACAAGCGCAATTCCGGCAGATCCGTCGCCACCACCGGTTTGCCGGCGCACAGATACTCGTACGCCTTCACCGGATTGGTGGCCTTGATCAGGTCCACCAATTTGAAAGGAATGATGCAGACGTCGAAGCCATAAAGGTAGAAGGTCAGCTCCTTGTATGGCTTCTCGCCCAGGAATTCGACATTGGTGAGTTGCTTCGCGGCAGTGATGTCGCAACCGGTGACTTCCCCGATCAGGACGAAGCGCCAATCAGGATTGCGCCGCGCACACTCGGTCACCAGATCGATATCGAACCAGTCAGCGATCGCGCCATAATAGCCGATCACCGGGCGTGATGCGGGCTCGTACACCTTCGCGGGGCGGCGCGAGAAATAGGCCACCTCGGCGGCATTCCGCACCATCTCGCAGGAACGCTGGCGACTGACCATGCGGCTGAGAAAGTCGGAGGTCACGGTGACGCAGTCAGCTTCACGGATCAGCGTCTCTTCCAGCTCCACCACGCGCGGTGCGACCCCGGTGAAGCCGGCCAGATGATCCAGACAATCGAACACCAACAGCATTCCGGGGACGGAGGCGGTGACCGGAAGCCAGCTTGGAAACTGCACCAGTCCGACCGGGCTTTTCATCCGCAACTCGCTTGCCAGTTCTGCTACGGCGGCACGCAGTTCCTCGATCTGCATCGGGTCGTCGAAGCCGGCATAGATGCTGGGCGCCGGCGGGCGGCAGCGCAGGGCGACCTCGAACACATTCTCGGCCGGAGAGGAGCGGATCGAGAAGCGCCGCCGCCCGGTTTCGAGCGGATCGAACCGGATGCTGAGATAGAAGACGCGATTGCCCATCCGGGCCAGGCTGCGCGCGAGATGCTGTGGTCGCTGGATGCGGAACGCCCAATCGATGATGGAGAAGATGATGTAGTCGTGCTCGCCCCTGGGGCAGGCCAGCGCCTGGGTGATCAGCAAGCAGGGCGGCTCCGCGTCGATTTTCGCCGGAATGGCGGGTGGCGCGCCGGGAAATTGCCGTTGAAAAAACTCCTGCAGCACCTTGGTCTGCGCGACCAGCGCGTCGGTCAGGGCATGGAGCGAGCGCAGCATGGTGAACTGCGCGTCCGATAGTGGGGGCGGGGCGCTGGAGATTTCGGAATAGGCGGGGAACGCGGCCGCACCGATCAGCGGCTTGGTGCTGAGTCGGCGCGGGCTGCCGGACAGGGCGTGTGCATGACCCTGGACGCGAGCATGGATTTCGTGGTCGTGCCCGTCGAACAGTTCCAGGGGGAGCAGGAAACGGAACGAGTGGCTTCCGTCGCCGATGCCGGCGGCGGCAAGATCGGCTCGAAAGAGATTAGCCGGAGCTTCCCCGAGCAGTCGGTCCCGGTCGAAAACTTCCATGACCAAGGGGGTTTCGGGTGTTTCTGCGTCGAATACCCATCCCTCGACACAGCGGCCATGCACGCCGTCGAGATTGCCCATCAACGGTGACGGTCGCCGGTCTGGTGCCGACAGGGCGGCCGGTTCGGCCGTCCACATCAGTCCGTCGTTCATCCCCCCTCCGAACTGCTGGTGCAGTGGCGACCCGGCATCGAATGGTGTCGTCTGCCTATGATGGTAGTCGCGGAGTGATTAACGGGGGGTAAATGGCGAGCGCAGGGTCGATGATTTCTTATGAAATTGCGGTCTCTTGCGTTTCATCAAAACACAGATGGTCGTTGCAGCGGATGCGGGGCGCGGATCGCGTGCGCGGCCGTGCGCGTAACGGATAGGGGAGGCGGGGGATGACCGGGACAAGCCCGGTCATGACGGATTGGGCGGGGCCGTGGCGGATTGGTGGCAGGTGAAAGTCGCGGCGGCCCTACCCCACCGCCATCGCCCAACGCCACGCATCCGCACCAGCCGAGTAATTCCGGTTCGTCAGCCCCGCATCCCGGTTCACCAGCGGCCGAGCGTACAGCGGATGACGCATGCTCCGCACCTCGTGCTCCACCTGGAACAGCACCTTCCCGCTGTCCACATCCACAATATCCGTGAACCGATACTGGTGCTGATCGCTCTCCTCGGTGATCAGCCCCCGCTCCAGCAGCTTGCGATGCGGCCCGGAGAAATCCGCCAGCGCGATCTGGATATGATGCCCATCGAATTCCGGCAGCGGCCCGGCGACCTCGCGGAAGACCGCCCGGTTGCCATCGCCCAGCACCGCCCACGCATACGCGCCGCGCGCATCGTCGCTCACCCCGGCGATCGCCCCCATGATCTCCCGATAGAAGCGCGCAATCGCCGGAAGCGAGGTGCCGGCAAGGATATCGAACTCCACATACGGCATGCCCAGCGTGATGCGTCCGAACCGCTCCGCGTCCGGAGCGTGGCAGCGGATGCGGTTCCCCCAGGGGCAGGTCGTCTCCACACCATCGTTGCCCTCGCGGAAGCTGAACTTCGTCCCTTCCAAATCCTTCTGCACCGAGTGGAGACGCTGCAGCAGCGCCGACAGGTCCGGCAGCACAAGCCCGGTGGTTCCGCGCACCACCTGCGGCGGCCGGGCGGGCAGATGGAACTGCGCGCGGCCCACATTCACCCACATGTTGGTCAGGCCGTTCATCAGATACGGATCGCGCGTCAGCCCCAGCCCGGCGATGTAGAACAACGTGGCCAGCTTCTGATCCGGCACGGTAACGTTCACGTGCCCCAGCTCGACGATATTGCCCAGGTCCTCGGTGGTGCGGTCATACAGCGGCTTGGCGGCAACGGTATCGTTCATTTCTCGGTTCCCCCTTTGCCGAAACGGCGGTGATGCGCGCATCATACCGTCACGCGCCGCCGCCGGTCCATGTCCCGGCGACGGCACGCAGGAGGAAGCGGTGACTCGGAAACCCGGCGTCGGCGAACTGCTGGCCGCGCCCGCCTTCATGCGGTTGTGGACGATCGGCGGGTTTTCCAACGCCATGCGCCAGTTCGAGGGCCTCGCCGCGGCCCTGTTCGTGCTGCAGGCGACACACTCGGGGTTCGCGGTCGCCATGGTGTCGGCGGCGCGGATGATGCCGATGCTGGTTCTGGGCGCCCTCGCCGGGGTGGTGGCGGAGGCGGTGAACCGGAAGATCATTCTGGGTTGCGGGCTGGTGGTCAGCGGCGTGGCTTCCAGCACGCTGGCGGCGCTTGCGGTGACTGGGCATGCGCATCCGTGGCAAGTGGCGATGGTGGCGCTGGTCAGCGGCACCGTGTGGTCCACCGAGAACTCGACGCGGCGGCGGATGGTGGGCGAGTCGGTGCATGGCGGGCTGGTGGCGCGGGCGCTGGCACTGGATTCGGTCACCAACAGCATGACGCGCATGGCGGGGCCGCTGCTGGCCGGGCTGGTGTTCGAACTGGCCGGGCTGGGGGCGTGCTTCAGCCTGTCGGCGGCGTGCTATTTCGGCGCGGCGGCGCTGGCTGTGGGGCTCGGTCACCGGCAGATCACCCATCGGCTGGTGCCGGCGCGCGTGCCGGCGGACCTGGCCGAGGCGGTGCGGTTCGCGCGCACTCAGCCGGTGATTGCCGGAGTGCTGGGCGTGACGATGGCGATGAATTTCTTCGGCTTCAGCTACACCGCGCTGGTGGCGCCGATCGGGGAGCAGCATTTCCATGTGTCAGCGGCGCTGGTGGGGGTGCTGGCGGCGGCGGAGCCGTGCGGGGCGCTGCTCGGCGGCCTCTTCCTGACCGGCGGAGACCCGCCGTTCAGCGGCCGGGTGCTGATGGTCGGCGGCACGCTGCTGTTCATGGTGGTGGAGATCGCGATGCCGGTGTCGCCGTGGTTCGCGCTGGCCTGTGGGGTGATGTTCGTCGGCGGGTTCGGCACCGCGGCGTTCAGCAACATGCAGACGTCGCTGATCATTCTGCACTCACCGGCGACGATCCGGTCGCGGCTGATGGGGCTGCTGACGGTGTGCATCGGGGCGGGGCCGCTGGGGCTGCTGACGATCGGCGGACTTGCCGCACGCTTCGGCAATGTGGTGGCCTTGCAGGTGATGGGCGCGGCCGGGCTGGTGGTGGTCGCAGCAGTCGGGTGGAGCTGGCGACGGGGCGAACGCCAGGCGCCGGCGTTGCGGTTACAGATCAGGTCGGCGGGAGATTGAACCAATGCACGGAGGTAACCGGGTGGATGTCATCATGCGGCCCGCCGCGCCGGACGATGCACCGACCTGCGGCCAGATTTGCTACGCCGCATTCGGATCGCTCGCCGACCATCATGGCTTCCCGCGCGACTTTCCATCCGTGAAGATGGCCAGTGACGTTCTTCGCATGCTGATCGAGCATGCAGGATTTTACGGCGTGGTCGCGGAGCGCGACGGAAAGATTCTTGGCAGCAATTTCATGGACGAGCGGTCGGCGGTACTGGGGATCGGCCCGATCTCGGTCGATCCGGCAGCGCAGGATAAGGGCATCGGTCGAAGCCTGATGCTGAATGTGCTCGATCGCGCGACGGCGCGGCATGCTGCGGGTGTGCGGCTGGTGCAGGCCGCTTACCACAACCGGTCGCTCTGCCTCTACACCAAGCTTGGTTTCCAGACGAAGGAACCACTGTCGGTCCTGCAGGGTCCGCCGATCAGGCTGGATTGTCCGGGCTACACCGTGCGTGCGGCAGACCCGGCCGACATCGAGGCGTGCAACGCGCTGTGCACGCAAATTCACGGCTTCGACCGCGGCGGCGAGCTGCGCGATGCCGTCCAACAGGGCAGCGCGACGGTGGTGGAGCGCCTGGGGCGCATCACCGGATACGCGACGCTTGTGGGTTTTTTCGGCCATTCGGTGGCCGAGACCGATCAGGACC
>DATIMO010000537.1:0-3617 GCA_035475215.1 Acetobacteraceae bacterium
CCCCGCGCTCACCAACTCCGCCGCGGCCGAACCTGCCTCGCGGGACGCCAGCCAGCCGCGCAGCACCTCATCAATCGCCGCTTGCCCCGTCCCCGGCGACAGCCCAGGAACGATGCCGCACAGTGCCTGCCATTCCGCATCACCGGCACACGCAATGCCAATCCACGAATCGTCCCCGACGCAACGATAGATGCCATGCAGGACGTACCCATCCGACCGCTTCGCCAACGGCCCGGAGCTGCCGGTGAGCTGCACATCCAGCAGCGGTTCAGCCATCGTCCACAGCAGCGCCTCGATCATGGAGAAATCGACCCGCGCCACCGCTCCGCTCCGCCGTCGCGCCCACAGCGCCGCCGCGACGATGAACGCCAGCATCAGTCCGCACATCGGGTCCAACCAGGCCATGCCGACACGCGGCGGCCGGTCCGCGTGCCGGTTCAGCCCGGCAAAACCTGCATAGCATTGCAGCAGCGTTCCGTAAGCGACCGCCTGCGATTCCGGCCCGCTGCGCCCGAGCCCAGACGCGGAAACGTAAATCAGCCGGGGATTGGTGGCCCGCAGGTCGTCCGCCCCAAGCCCCAGCCGGTCCATCACACCGGTCGTAAAATTCTCGACCAGAACGTCCGACCGCGCCGCCAACGCCCGCGCGACTTCGACCGCCTCCGGCCGCTTGAGGTCCAGCACGATGCCGCGCTTGCCCTGTCCAAGCACGCTGTGCAAGTCCGACCCGCGACCCGGATCGCCGCGCCCCGGCGCCTCGATCTTGATCACCTCGGCACCCATCGCCGCCAGATGGCGCGTCGCCGTCGGTCCGGCGATCACCCAACTGAAATCCAGCACGCGAATGCCCGAAAGCGGCAGCATCCCGAAAGGCGCTTCATCACCGCCCGTAGCGGACTGCATGATCCGCAACCCGAACGGCGATCCAGGAACCCTGACCGGGTACCCGCCAATTGCCAACTGGCGAAAGAACCCCCGCTGCCGTAGCTGCACCGAATCAAACTGCTCCGCGGGATCGCGCAGCGGAAAGCTGGGCACATGCGCAGCCTGGGCTGCATCCGCGATCCATTGTTTGTCATGCTGTCGGCTCCACACCGACATCAGCGCGTGCAGCGCATCCCAGTTAGCAATCCGATCGGGCTTGCCTCTAAACCGCGCATCACGGCCCCACCCAGGCAACCCCATCACCCCAAGCCACGCCTGCCACTGCCGGTCCTCGCGCGGAGAAATCGCCACGAAACCATCCCGCGCCGGCAGAATGGTAACGGTCGCTCCGTTACCATCACCCACACGCCGTCGCGAAAACCCAACGCCGGAAACCCCCGCGCGTGCCAACTCTCCGATCGCCAGCGTCGCCAACGCCTCCTCGATCGACAGGTCGATCACCGCGCCGGGACCGCTCACCTGTATCGCGTGCATTCCCGCGCACGCCGCCGCCAGCCCGCCGATGAACGCCGACTGCTCGCCCGCCGGACGGATCGGCGGCTCCGACAGATCATCGACCTGTCCCGTCAACAGCCGGGCGATCCCGCTGGAACATAACAACGTCAGGTCGCTCCCCGGATCTTCCGCGCGCGGCCCGGTCTGACCGAACGGAGCGATATAGACGAGTGCAGCCGTTTCATTCACCCGCCGCAGCGCCGCGGGGTCACGCTGCTGTCGCCGAAGCTCTTCCGGACGCCCCTCACAAACGATCAGACACGCGCCCGATAACGCCGCGCGTATCGCTGCCCGTTCAACGATGACCGCCTTTCCGTGATTGAGATACTGCGCAAGCGGAGACGACAGGTCTGGATCGATGCATGCCACTGCGGCGCCCACATCGGCGAAAAGTCGCCCGCAAACCGCCGCCGCAAGTCCGCGCCCGACCTGCACGACGCGCAATCCGCTCAGCAAAGACTGAAATGACGGCACTATGGGGCTACCGAGAGCGTGATCGCTCGCAGCATACAATCACCGACCCTGCATGCACGACTCGGCGCTGCCGATCCGCCACAACTTGAGAACCGTCCACCGCCGCCGCACACTCCCCGCCCGAACACCGGTCGCAGGATAACCGCCCATGAAAATCGGCTTCATCGGCCTTGGCATGATGGGCAGCGGCATCGCCGCCAATCTCCAGAAAGCCGGCCACGACCTGGTCGTGCACGACCTGTCGCGCCAATCCGCATCCCGTCATCTTGCGAACGGCGCCACCTGGGCCGAAACCCCGCGCGCCGTTGCCGAGGCCTGCGACCTGATATTCACCTCGCTCCCCACCCCCGCGGATGTGGAAGCCGTCGGCATCGGCGAAGCCGGTCTGGAACAGGGCTTTCTCCCTCACGCCGCCTGGTTCGACCTGTCCACCAACGCGGTCACCACCGTCCGCGACCTGCACGCGCGCCTGACCGAACGTGGCGTGCAATTCCTCGATGCCCCGGTCAGCGGCGGTCCACGCGGTGCCAATAGCGGAAAACTCGCGATCTGGGTCGGCGGCGACAAGGCCAGTTTCGAAAAATACAAGCCCGTGCTCGACGCAATGGGCGACCAGGCTCGCCACATTGGCCCGATCGGCGCCGGCACAATCGCCAAGCTGGTGCACAACGCCGCGTCCGCCACTGTCAACGTCGTGCTGGCCGAGGTCTTCACCATGGGCGTCAAGGCCGGCGTCGAACCGCTGCCGCTGTTCGAAGCGATCCGCCAGGGCGCCTCCGGCCGCGCCCGCATGTTCGACCGCATGACCGATCATTTCCTCACCGGCAGCTACGAGCCCGCGGATTTCGCGTTGCGCCTGTTGCACAAGGACGTATCGCTTGCAACCCAACTCGCCCGCGATGTCGGCGTCCCGACAAGGCTGACCACGCTCGCCCATCAGGAACTTACTGAAGCCCTGAACCGCGGCTGGGGCAATCGTGATTCGCGCGCCTTCATGTTATTGCAACAGGAACGCGCGGGCATCGCGCCGATTGCCATCCCACCCGACAGACTGAAGACCGTCATCGAAGCAGACAACCAATAGGAGCCGGCGATGCAACTGGGCGCGCTCATTCCCATCACCGAGATCGGTGCCGACCCAGGCGCCGTGCGCGAGTACGCGCAGACCATGGAATCACTCGGCTACGACTTCCTCGAAGCCCCCGATCACGTCCTGGGCGTCAACGTCGGCACCCGCCCGGACTGGGACACCAGCCGCAACACCTCGGCCGACCTGTTCCACGATCCCTTCGTGCTGTTCGGCTTTCTTGCCGGCTGCACCTCCAAACTCGGCTTCTCCACCGGCGTGCTGATTCTGCCACAGCGACAGACCGTGTTGGTCGCCAAGCAGGCGGCATGCCTGGATGTGTTGTGCGGGGGGAAGTTCCGCCTCGGCGTCGGTGTCGGTTGGAACGAGGTGGAATTTACCGGCTTGAATGAGAATTTCCGCAACCGGGGCCGCCGCTCGGAAGAGCAGGTGCAGGTGATGCAACAGCTCTGGGCGGAACCGCACGTCACCTTCAACGGCCGCTGGCACACCATCGAGGACGCCGGCATCAACCCGCTGCCGGTTCACCGTCGCGTGCCCGTCTGGTTCGGCGGCCATCACGAACACACCTTGGCGCGCATTGCCAAATGGGGCGACGGCTGGATGCCGAACGCCT
>DATIMO010000538.1:0-2008 GCA_035475215.1 Acetobacteraceae bacterium
GCCATAAAGGAGGCGGCGCGAAGGGCGGCATGGGGGCGCCACCCGGTACGCCTACCAATCCGGACCGCAGCCGCGTTTCCGGCGGTGGCGGTGAGCGCGACGTGCATCACACGCACGATCCCGCGCACCGCTCATAAGAACCGGCTACGCCAGTTCGGCGACGCCCAGCGCCTCGCCGAAACGTCGGCTCGCCTCCTGCGGGTCACCGTATTTCCGGTGCACCGCCGTGTGATAGGCCGCCGCAAGCAACAGCTGGTCCTTCTCCGGGCTGCGGTTCTTGCCGAAATCCTGCAGCATGCACTGGGCGATCTCCTGGTTGTGGGGATCGTTGCCCATGCGACAGGCCGTCAGCGCCACGCGTTCGACCAGCGGGGCGCGGTCGGCGACGTTGTCGAGGTAGGCTTGCGTCCACGCCAGGCTTTCCGGTCCGTTGAGGCCGAGAATGGCGCCATTCATCCGCTCCAGAAGCTGCCCCGCGCTCATGCGGTCGGCGCCGGCCGGCGGCCGAATGGCGGGAGAGTTCGAATCGCCCAAGCCGATCTGGTGCCACGCGGCGCGGTTCAGGAACGATGCCGCCACGAACAGCAGTTTCAGGCGCAGGGGGTGATCGAAATGGTCGTAGTACCAGCCGAGCGTGTTGCAGTATTCGTAGCAATGGTGCGGCATCGAGAAGTTGGCGTCCTTCTGCGTCTCGATCACCACTTGTGCGGCTGCGATCTGGATCGCATCGAGGATGCGTCGCGGGCTTTTGCCGGCCAGCAACAATCTGCTGAGCACCTCCAGGAAGGCCGGTTCCGGTTCGCGGATGATCGCCCGGGTCAGCTCCGCCGCCTCCTGCTGATCGAGCGGTTCGGTGTTTGCCAACAATGCGGTTTCGCGGTCGCCGGCTCCGCCGTAGGGGACGGCGTGCAGGGTTTCGCCGTCGATGAACATCTTCACGGCGTTGCACGCCATTTCATAGGTGGAGTACCAGCGTGGCCCCACCGCGATGTCGAGCGCCCCGGCGTACAACACGTGGTGCGCATTCTCCCAGCCGATGAAATTGCCGATCTCCACCGTTGAGCGTGCGCGATAGGCCTTGTGCCCGGTCGTATAGGAACGGTTGTAAAGCATCCGATCCTGCACATCGATCAGGCCGGCGAAAACCAGCTCCGCCAGCACTTCCTTGCGATGCGCCGGTTCCTGCATCAGGCCGAGGAACACGCGATACGCATCGATCACCTGCCCCCGGTGCACCAGCGTGAGCCAGTGGCTCAGCCGTTCGCGAATCGGTCCGTCCAGCCGAAGCGGTTCCTGGTCCGGCCAGTATACCACCGGCGTCGGCGGATCGGCGACCTGGCCGCCCTTGAAGCCGCGCATGTAGTGGCCCGGCGCGTTGCCGATCTTCTGGTTCCAGATGTCGAGACCGGTCGGGATGTACCAGATCGTCTGTGCCATCGGCAGTGCTGAGAGCGGACCTGGCAACATGCGCGCCAGGTTCACGGTTGCCCGAGCCGACAGCAGGCAATGGTCGTTGTTGACGAAATTAGGATAGCCGTCGTCGATACGTTCATGATACGGCACGTGCGTGTAAGGTGCGTGGATGCGAACACCCTCGGCGATGATCTCGGGCAGCGGCCGCCCCGCGCGCACCAGATCGTAATAGGCTTGGCTTGCGCCGACCTGGTCGCGCGCCATGATCCGGTCCTCGAGCTTGCGGTAAAGGTTCGGGGCGTCGTCGCGTGGCCGCGCCATCGTGTCTGTCTGGGACATCTACGGTTCCTCTCACGCCGGATCGATGGATGCCACGCGCCGGGCGGCAGCCCGACAACAATGGCGCTGCGCTCTACCAGATCATGCGCGCCGGGCGCCTCGTTGCCGTGCCGCGGGTGGTGTCGATCGCCGAAATCCACTCGGTCACCGGCATGAAGCGCGGAGCCAGGAACCGGTAGGTTCGATTGAGCAGCGCGAGCGTGCCCTCATCGGCGTCGCCGAAGAAGACGTCCCATTCGGCCAGAATGGGGTCCCA
>DATIMO010000539.1:0-6314 GCA_035475215.1 Acetobacteraceae bacterium
GCTAATTTAACGCGTATGCGGCCGTGGCCGGCCATGAGGGGCTTGGCTGGTGGGCGGCCGGGACAAGCCCCTCCATGACCGCGAAAACCCGCCATCCGCACCTCCCGGTTCCCGTTCCTTAACCTTCTCCCGCGACAATTGCATGCATGGTCGATGCCCCGGATCAGGCGGGTCCGCTCATTGCCGGGCATTACGCGATCGATTGGACGCGCCCGCTGCCATTTGGGGGTGGCGGCCTACCCGCCTATGCAGTGACGGACCTAGGCAAGCCGCGCCAAGACCTGATGGCGATCCAGGTGCAGCCGAGGCTGCCCCCGCGCGCCAGCGCACTTCAATCGCTGTCGGTCCCAATTCCCGGGGTGCTCTCGCCCATCGCGCACGGTCCTGCCGCCGGTCCAGCGGGCCAGCAGGCGTATGCGATCATCACGCAGGCCCCACCAGGCCCCCCCCTCGAAGCACGTCCCTGGTCGGAAACCGAACTCCTGCACCACGTCCTGCGCCCGGCAGCGCGCAGCCTCGACAAGCTCCGTGCCAGCGGACTGACCCACCGCGGTATCCGACCCGACAATGTCTTCCGTGCTGGCCCCGGCCAGCCGGTCGTGCTCGGTGCGGCTTGGGCCGCCCCGCCCGCCGCCCATCAACTCGCCATTGCCGAGCCGCCCTACAGTGCCATGTGCATCCCCGCCGGCCGGGGTAACGGCTCCATTGCGGACGATGTCTATGCGCTCGGCGTTCTGCTGCTGACACTGATCCTCGGGCGCCAGCCGCTGGCCGGCCTTGATGACCAGACCATCATCCGTCGCAAGCTCGAACTCGGCAGCTTTGCCGCCTTGGCCGGCGATATCCGGCTGCCACCGGTCATCGCCGACCTGTTGCGTGGAATGCTGGCGGAAGACCCGGAACATCGGCCAACGCCGGCCCATCTCGCCGAATCGACCGCCGCACGCGCCCGACGCCTCGCCACCGCACCGCCCAGTCGCGCCCAGCAATCGCTTCAGATCGCCGGTACGCCCGTATTGAACACGCGTCTGCTGGCATACGCGATCGCCGTGAATCCGGAACTCGGATTGCAGGCACTGCGGGCCGGCGCCGCCGACCAGTGGTTGCGCCGAGATCTCGGCGACCCCGCCGTGGCGATGCGTCTGGAAGAGGCCCTGCGCCCCAGACGTCACGACGACGGCGATGCCGTCGCACCGATGCGAGTGATTGCCGCGCTCGATCCCCTGGCCCCGCTGTGCTGGCGCGGCATCGCTCTGTGGCCGGATGGACTTGGCCCCGCTCTGGCCGCTGCCGAAGACACTGCGCCGCTGATCGAGCTGACCGCCAGTGAAGCGATCGGCGCCTGGGCCAGGGCTCGGGCCGGGCGGTGCGACGTCGTGGCGCTGCAATCCCAAGCCCGGCAGCAGCGAGGCTGGCTTGCCCGGCGAGGCGGTGACGGCGTCGAGCGCATGCTGTACCTGCTGAACCCACTGCTGCCATGTGCCAGTAGCCTGACGGCCGGGGCCTGGGTCGCCGGTCTTGCCGATCTGCTCCCGGTGCTGGAGCGTGCAGCCGAGAAGGTGGATCGCGGCAAGGTCCCGCCGGTCGACCGACACGTGATGGCGTTCGTCGCGGCGCGAGCCAGCCGTCGGGAGATGGATATTCCCGCCTCGGATCAGCCCGGCGGCAATCTGGCACTGGTCGCCTTGCGGCTCTTCGCTACGCTGCAGCAGCATTACCACGCGGCACCGCTGCCCGGCCTCGCAGCATGGATCGCCGAGAATCCCGATGGTCTGCTATCCGGCTTGGCAAGCCGACCGCGTCGCTCGGCGGCAGCCCAGCGGCTCGCTGCTTTGGCCAAAGTCGGACATCTCGCCCCGATGCTGACCCTGGTTCAGGATCCTGTCGCGCGGGCGGCGGACATCAGCGAGTTCAAGGCTGCATCGGTCGAACTGACCCGGATCGACACGGAACTGGCCAGCCTTAAGGACAACACCGCGGGGAGGTCGGAGCAGGCGCACCGCTGGGGACAGGAACTGGCCGCCGGGATCGGCCTCGCGGCCGTCGCGATTGCGCTGCTTGTCGCGGCCCTCGGCTGGTCGGAATGAACTCGGGCAAAGCCACCGCCGAACGCGGAGCATCAACAATCTGGTTGCAGGGTCTGCTATGTGGCGCACTCGCCGCACTTGCCACGCCCCTCGCGTTGCTGCTGCTGGTCCTGCTGGCCCCGTCCGTCGCCGCGGCGCTGCTCGAACGCCAGCCCGGCCGGCCGGCTACCCGCACATTGCTGCTGTTCGGGCTCAGCGCCAGCATCAGTCCGGCGCGTCGGCTGCTCGCTGCCGGCGACACGATGGCAGCAAGCCTCGGCCTGCTGAGCGAGCCAAATGTGCTCGCAGCAGCATGGAGCGCAGCGGCAGGTGCATGGATGCTAGCGGAGTTGAGCCCGCTCGGCCTGGCGCTGGCTTTGGACGCCAGCGCTCGGGCTCGCGCCGCGCGGTTACGCGCCCGGCGCGAGCGCCTGCTGGAAGACTGGCCCGGACTTAACCCCGATTCTGGATGAAAGGGGGAATCGTCCAGTCGTTCAGAAAAGCAGACCCCTCACCTGCCGAGCTGTGCGCGCCGCTTCCTCCCGCGTCGCGGGAGATCAGCGAACCCCGAGCGGCTCCAATTGTCGGCCCGCCGACTGCATGCGCCGTTCGGCGATCTGCGCCTTCATGGCCTTCTGCAGCTTCTCGAACGCGCGCACCTCGATCTGCCGCACCCGCTCACGAGAAATCCCGTACTGCTGCGACAACTCTTCCAGCGTGGTCGGATTGTCCTTCAACCGCCGCTCGATCAGAATATGCCGCTCCCGCTCATTCAGCGTTTTCAGCGCCGAAGACAGCAGCGCCTTGCGTCCGGTCAGTTCTTCCCGGTCGGCGATCGCGGTTTCCTGGCTTTCCGACTCGTCGACCAGCCAATCCTGCCATTCGCCTTCGCTGTCCGATCGCACCGGTGCGTTCAGACTGTGATCGGGCGCCGCCAGCCGGCGATTCATGCTGATCACGTCCTGCTCCGGCACGTCCAGCACACGCGCGATCTTGGCCACCTGCTCGGGTTTCAGATCGCCGTCCTCGATCGCCTGCATCTGGCCCTTCAGCCGCCGCAGGTTGAAGAACAGCTTCTTCTGCGCCGCCGTGGTACCCATTTTGACCAGCGACCACGAATGCAAGATGTATTCCTGGATGGCCGCGCGAATCCACCACATCGCGTAGGTCGCCAAGCGGAATCCACGGTCCGGATCGAACCGCTTCACCGCCTGCATCATCCCCACGTTGCCCTCGCTGATCAGCTCACCAACCGGCAGGCCGTAACCGCGATACCCCATGGCAATCTTCGCCACGAGCCGCAAATGTGATGTGACAAGCTTGTGCGCCGCTTCCATATCCTGGGTGTCACGCCACCGACGGGCGAGCGAAAGCTCTTCCTCCGGCGTCAGCATGGGGAACTTGCGGATATCCTGAAGATACCGCGAGAGATTGCCCTCGGGCGCGACATTGAGGACGGCAGAGGCCATGATAGGCTCCTTTCGTCTGGGGCGGCGTTGTGTCCCATCCACGATGGCACAGAGCACTAACGCCGCGGACTGAATATCAGTCCATCAGGTGGCAAGGATGTGACGTCCCGAACTCTTGCCCCGCTTTGCGGCGGCCGAAAGTCCGGACGGCCCGTCGGAGCGGCCTTGCCGGTTCACTCCAACTGCCACACCTTATACAGGACCGCTTTAGTCCTGTCAACACTGTTGACCTATTGGGTCAGTATTGTGGCCTACGCGGGTCACGATCCAGCGACCGGATCAACGCCGCCATATCCTCCGGCGGAGACGATTCGAAGCTCATCGGCTGACCCGTACGCGGATGGACAAAGCCAAGCCGGGTCGCGTGAAGCGCCTGGCGCGGAAAATCCAGCAATGCGGACCGTTCAATCGGCGGCATCCCCTTGGCTGCCCCAGGTATCCGACGAAGATATAGTGGGTCGCCAACGATCGGGTGCCCTCGGCTGCTCAGATGCACTCTGATCTGGTGTGTCCGCCCGGTTGCCAGTCGGCATTCCAGCAGCGCCACAGACGCATGCCACGCGCGCAGAACGCGGTAGCGGGTCAGCGCCGCTTTTCCGCCGCGCTGGCGCACTGCCATGCGCTTGCGCTCGCGGGGGTCTCGCCCGATCGCGCCTTCTATCTCCCCGATTGCCGGCGCAGGGATGCCCCAGGCTAGTGCCCGGTATGCGCGGTCAAGGTCGCGCGCGGCGAAGGCAGCCGTCAGGCCCAGCATCGCCAACTCGGTCTTGGCGACAACCATCACCCCGGAGGTATCCTTGTCCAGCCGGTGGACGATACCCGGCCGATGTTCGGAGCCGATCGAAAGCTGGTCGCCGCAATGGGCGATCAGCGCGTTGACCAGAGTGCCGGTCTCGTTGCCCGGCGCCGGATGCACCACCAGCCCGGCCGGCTTGTCCAGCACGATCAGATCGGCGTCTTCGAACAGAACCGGGAACGCAATCGCTTCACCCTGCGGCCGCGCCGGCGCCGTCGGCGGCAGCACAAGCGTGTACGCCGCACCGGCGCGAACCGTCGCCGCCGGCTCGCTGATCCCTGCTCCATCCCGCTGCACCTGTCCGGCCGCGATCAACGCCTTGACGCGTGACCGCGATAGCGCCTCGATATGCTCGGCGAGGAAACGGTCGAGTCGCTGGCCTTCGTTCTCGGGTCCGGCAACGACGGATAGTGATGCGGGATCGGGCATCGCACCCGTGATACTGCGTATCATGTCGGTCGGCGAGAAGGGGGAGTTGCATGCGTATCCTCACCGCGCTGACCATCGCCATGGGCGTGCTGATCCTGCTCGGCACCACGGTGCTGGTGATTGCGCTGGTCAAACGGCCCGGCTTGCAGCCCAATGCGAACCCGCTGGCAATCACGCTGGACGAACCACCCGGCACCCGAATCGTCGGAATCGCGGCGGTGACGGATCGATTGGCGCTGTATCTGCAGGGCGGCGGACCGGACCGTGTGGTCCTGGTGGATCCGCGCTCGGGTGTGGTGGCCGGGCGCATCATGGCGGGCCGTTGATCCGCCCCGGAACCTCGCCCATTTCGCCTACATTGCTTGACTTGGCCGGGTCTGCTCCGCATGTTCCGGCCCGCAGCGGGATGGGGCTGTAGCTCAGCTGGGAGAGCGCCTCGTTCGCAATGAGGAGGTCAGGGGTTCGATCCCCCTCAGCTCCACCATTCCGCCGCACGCGCGCGGTTCGCGCAGGTTCCTGAATTCGTGAAACAGAATCGACGCAACGGTCCAACCAAAACCGCTTCAATGATGTTATGGCCAAGCCTGGGTATTTGGAACCAATCGGCCGTGCAGGATCAGGACTACAAGGCAAAAGCGGCCGAGCTGAGATCTATCGCCGTTCGCACCGGCGATCACGAGATCGCGCGCATTTGCGTCCAACTGGCCAAAGCCTATCTGATTCTGGCCGAATGGAATCGCAGGCAGGCAACGCAAGACCTCCGACCGAATTCTGCGATCCGCATTTCGCCGCAACGACAATCCAATGTGACCATCCGCTCCCGCTCGCATGAACCGTAGCGGGACGGGTCGGCCGGTCCGGAGCGCCAGTTCACAGCATCGCCAACAACGACCAGATTTTGTGAAGGTCCTCGACCACTGTCGCCAATCTCCACGGCGTGTACTCGAATTGCGCAATGACGCCCAGCACGGATCGGAGCGGGACCATGGGCAAGAGCCCGTTTACCAATTGCCGCTCCACATTGCTCAACTCGGCAATGACGTCGTGAATCTCTGCGTTGGGGCTGTGGTGTTCGCGAAGCGCCCGGAGAACGCTGCGGATTCTCTGCACAAGCTCGCTGCTCGTGATCCGTTCTTCGGTCGTTTCAGTCATTGTCATTTGGTGCCGGAGACAGCCCTGGACGGCCGAAAACCCGGGCCGCGCCGCTCCGACATCGCTGCACACCTCAGCGGTCCGCGTGTTCGTCCGCGATCGATCGATTGACGAAACACGCATTGCCCAGGCCGGTGCCGATCGTCAGCACGCCCCAATGCGTCACCTGCTGCATCCACGGCGCCTCGCTCAAACCCTGCACCACAGCATCGTTGTGCATCAGCACAATCGTATCACGTCCGCCAATCGACGGCACGGCCGAGCGAATGCGCTGCGGCAGGTTGAAGCCTGAACTCTCCCAATCGCCAGGCAAATTCTGTCCGCCGCGATCGATCGATCCATCTTCGGCGATCAGCCCCGGACATCCGATCCCGATGAAGGGCGCCAGCTTGCAGCCGTTAG
>DATIMO010000540.1:0-5079 GCA_035475215.1 Acetobacteraceae bacterium
ACGCCGACAATCGTCATGCCTTTCGGCGAATCGTAACCGCAGAAAATCATGCGGCCGATGGGGTCCTGGCCGGGAAACGATTTGAGCGCCAGGCTCTCGTTGATGATGGCGGTGAACGGCGCGTCGTACCGGTCGCTGTCGTTGAAATCGCGACCGCTCTTCAGCGGAATTTTCAGCGTGTTGAAGATGCCCGGCGTGATAACCGAGAAGACTGCCTGCGGCGAAGCCACGTTGAGAAATCTCTCTTCCGGCAGGTGATCGATCCAGTATCCGCCGTTCGAGCGGACACGGCCGGGCGCGGAACGGGTGCCTCCGATCGCAATGACGCCGGGGGTTGCGGCGGCTTCCGAGATCACCGCTTTGTAGAACTGGCCGGCGCGAATGCGGCCCTCCGTATTCAAGGCCGGAACATCGGCATCCATCACGAGCACGCGGTCCGGATGAAAGCCGAGCGGCATACTCTGCAGGGTGATGAAGCTCTTGGTGAGCAGGCCGGCCCCGGCCAGCAGCACCACCGAGAGCGCGATCTCCGCGACCACGAGGCCGCCGCGCAGGCGATGCGCCGATCCCCCGATAGACGACCGGGCGCCGCCCTGCTTCAACGCGTCATTCAAGTCCACACGCGACGCTTGAATAGCGGGCGCCAATCCGAACAGTACGCTGGCCGCCAGCGACACGGCGAAGGTGAAGGCCAGGACACCGCCGTCGATGCCGGCTTCATCGAGCCGCGGCACGTTGGCGGGCGCCAGCGCCACCAGCGCGTTGGCTCCCCACAATGCCAGGATGAGGCCCGCAACCCCGGCGATCCCGGCAAGCAGCAGGCTCTCGGCGATTAACTGGCGCACGATGCGTCCGCGGCTGGCTCCCACGGCCGCGCGGATGGCGATTTCGCGTGTGCGAGCGGTCGCCCTCGCAAGCAGCAGATTCGCCATGTTCGCACAGGCAATGAGCAGCACCAGGGCCACCGCGCCCAGCAGCACGTAGAGCATGGTTCTCACATCGCCAACCATGTCGTCGCGCATGCGGACCACAGCCACACTCTTGTTCTGATTGCTGGGCGGATATTGCTGCTCCAGCCGCGTTCCGATGCCGGTCATTTCCGACTGCGCCCGCTCCAGGCTCACCCCGGGCTTCAGCCGCGCGACGACATTGTAATTGTGCGCCGAGCGGGACGGCGTCTCGGGAAAGGTCGAATTCGCCGCCAGCCAGATGGCCGTCTTATCGGGAAAGCTGAAGCCGGCGGGCATGACCCCGACGATCGTCAGGTCCTTCTCGTACATGCGAACGGTCTGGCCCAGGGCTTCGGGCCGGCCTTCGAAATGGCTCTGCCAGTACGGATAGCTGATGAGAACGCCCGTGCCGCTCTTCAACTCCTGCTCCGAGAAAACACGGCCGATCACCGGCTGCACGGCGAAGACGCTAAAGAACTCGGGAGTGACCGCTGCGGCGGCTGTGTATTCGGCGACATTGCGAAGTGTCACCGCCGTGGTGTCGTCGCCGTAATATGCCATGGCGGAGAACGAATTACTTTGGTCGTGCCAGTCGTGGAAATCGGGCGCGGAGACTGTGCCGTGCATTCCGCTTCGCTTCCAGAGCGAGGACAGCGTCACGATCCGATTGGGATCGCGGTACGCCAGAGGCTTCAGCAACACCGCATTCACGACGCTGAACACCGCCGTGTTGGCCCCGATGCCCAGCGCCATGACGAGCACGGCGAGGATCGTGAATCCGGGGTCTTTGCGAAGAGACCGGAGGGCGAATCGGAAATCCATGGCGGCGGTGGTAGCAATTGGTGTTCCAAATCATGCCGGTATCGATTAGAGCGGCGGGCAATCAGAGCCGCGACGGTAACGGAGCGTTGGGCCGTCCAATAGTGGACAGCGAGTCCTGAAAGCGGACACTCCACCGTCCGCATCTCCCGCAATAGCAGCACGATGCCATGGCACGCGGCCTGCCCTTTCCCCTCCATGCCTTCGCTGATGCAGGACGTGCGCCTGTCCGTTCGTCAATTGCGCAAGATCCCGGGATTCGCGGTCACGACCGTGCTGACCCTGGCGCTCGGGATTGGCGCGGCGACCGCGATCTTCTCGCTGGTGGACGCGGTGATGCTGCGCCCACTGCCCTACCCGGAACAGGACCGTCTGATGTGGCTGGCGCAGGTGGACACCACCATCAGCGCCACCGCCCCCGAGCCGCTCAGCTATCCGGACGTAGAAGACTGGCGCGCTCAAAGCCACAGTTTCACCGCTCTCGCCAGTCTCCACCACAACAGCCTGACGCTGACCGGGTCCGGGGCACCGCAGCAACTCAATGGGGAAACCGTGTCCTCGAATTACTTTCAGGTGCTGGGCATGCACCCGATGCTGGGCCGCGACTTTGTGCCGCAGGATGACAACCGCGGCGTGCGCACGGTCATGCTGAGCCACGAAATCTGGCGCAACACGTTCGGCTCCGACCCGGGCATTGCCAACCGTTCGATCACGCTGGACGGCGCGTCGTACAGGGTCGCCGGCGTGATGCCCGCGAATTTCGTGTCGTTGGAAGGCCGCGCTCCGATGCTTTGGGTCTCGATGGCCGAGGATACCGAGGGCGAAGAACCACCAAGCAAGCAGCGCGGCTTCGATTTCCTCAGGCTGGTGGGACGCCTGAAGCCGGGAGTAACGCCGGAACAGGCTCACGCCGAGTTGAACATCATTGCGCGCCATCTGGCGGAGCAATACCCGGATAGCAACAAGGCTTATACGTCGACGCTCGTCAACTCCGTGCTGGAGCATCTCACCGGCGATGTGAAGCGGCCGCTGGCGGTGCTGTTCGGAGCGGTCGCACTGGTCCTGCTGATCGCCTGCGCGAATGTCGCCGGACTCATGCTGGCGCGTTCCTCGCGGCGGCGCGGCGAAATCGCGGTGCGCGCCGCACTGGGCGCCGGGCGCGCCGGCATCATTCGCCAGGTGCTGGTCGAAGCATCGCTGCTGTCGCTGGCCGGCGGCGTCCTGGGAGTGGCGTTCTCTACCTGGATTCTGACGGCGCTGGTGGCGCTCGCTCCCGCCAGCCTGCCGCGCGCCGCCGATATCGCGGTCAATGCTCCCGTGCTGGCCTTCGCGATCGCGGTTTCTCTGGCGGCCGGACTGCTGTTCGGCGTGGTCCCGGCGTGGCGCATGTCAAAGCTGGATGCGTCGCTGGCGCTGCGGGATTCCGGCCGCGGCATGACCGCAGGAAAGGGGCAACAGCGCCTGCAGAACTGGCTGGTGATCGCGGAGACGAGCGTGGGGCTGGTGCTGTTGGTGGGCTCCGGCCTGCTGATCCGCAGCTTTTTGCAAGTGCTGCGGGTCGACCCCGGCTTCGATCCGAAGCACCTGCTCACCGCGCAGATCAACCTGCCGCAGGCGCACTACAATCGCGAGAAAAAGCTGGCGTTCTACGATCGGCTCACCGCGGAGATCTCGGCGCTTCCCAACGTGAGCGTCGCATCGGCGGCATACCCGCTGCCTTTGTCGGAGAGCAACATCGGACTCTCGTTCCACATCGAAGGCCGCCCCACGGCGCCCGGCGACGCGGACAGTGTGGGCACCAACATCACCGCTCCCAAATATTTCGAAACGATGCGCATTCCGCTGCTGGCGGGCCGCACGTTCACCGAGCGCGACGACACACGCGGGGCCGCCGTCATCATTATCAATCAGCGATTCGCGCGACGGTACTTACCCGGCCAGGATCCGCTGGGCAAACACATCAAGGTCGATCTCGGCGACGGCGTGGTCAAGGCGCCCATGCGCGAAGTGGTCGGCATCGTCGGTGACGTGAAGCGCCGGGAATTGACCGACGAAACAGAACCGCAGTTCTACATCCCGTTCGCACAGGCAGTCATTACCTCGCCCACCGTTTGCATACGGACCGCGGGCGACCCGCACCAACTCGTCGGACCGCTGCGGGCGCTGCTCACCCGCCTCGATCCCGAGATTCCGCTGTACCGCGTCGCTACGATGGAGGAATCCATGACCAAAGCCGCCGCGCAGCCCTGGTTCCAAACCATGCTGCTGAGCTGCTTTGCCGCGATGGCGCTGCTGTTGTCGGCCGTCGGGCTGTACTCGGTGCTGTCGTACATGGTGGCGCAGCGCGCGAGAGAGATCGGCCTGCGCATGGCGCTGGGCGCGCAGCGCACCGGCGTCCTGACATGGATTCTGCGGCGCGGGCTGGCGCTCACTGCTGCCGGAATTGTCGTAGGCCTGGCGGTCTCGGCGGTGGTCACGCGCTCCCTGGCCGCGAGCGGGATGCTCTATCATGTGGAACCCTTCGATCTGCCCACCCTGGCTGGAGTAACGATCATCCTGGCCGCCGTTTCCGCCGCCGCCAGCGCCTTCCCGGCATGGCGGGCCGCCCGACTTGACCCTATGCGAATATTGAGAGATCAATAGTCAAAGAGGGGAATAGATGTCACCAAAAACGCTGCCTGAAGTGACGGTGCGCGCCGCAAGGCCGGACGATGCTCCGCTGTGCGGCCAGATCTGCTATCAGGCATTCCTTACGATCAATACAGCCCATGGATTCCCGTGCGATTTTCCCGGACCGGAAGCCGCCGTGGGCATCCTGACCGGCATGTTTTCCGATCCCGGTTTCTACTGCGTGGTCGCCGAAATCGAAGGCCGGGTGGTTGGCAGCAATTGCCTGGACGAACGATCGATCATTTCCGGCGTCGGCCCGATCACGGTCGATCCATCGGCACAGAACCGGCGCGTCGGCAGGAAGCTGATGGACGCGGTACTTGATCGCGCGCGCGAACAGAGGGCCGCCGGGGTGCGGCTCGTACAGGCGGCTTTCCACACGCGGTCGCTGTCGCTGTATGCCGGGCTGGGTTTCGAAATCCGCGAGCCGCTGGCCTGCATGCAGGGAAGGACGAAGCAGCGCGAAGTCGCCGGCTGCAAGGTTCGGCCGGCCACGGGGCACGATGTAGAGGCATGCAAAGCGCTGTCGCATCGCGTGCATGGCTTCGATCGCGGGCGCGAACTGCACGCGGCGCTGCACGAGGGTACGGCGATCGTCGTGGAACGCGAAGGGCGCGTCACCGGATATTCCAACGTGCTG
>DATIMO010000541.1:0-5362 GCA_035475215.1 Acetobacteraceae bacterium
ACAGGTGCTTGATCGAACCAAGGAACGTCCATCAGAACGCATTCCGGACTTGCCGGCCGGGCGTTCGCCCGATACGCTCAATTGCCCAACATGGGGGCGAGATAATCATCGCCTCGCACACAGAAATTCTGACATCCCCGACGATTGGGGTAATGATGGACGTGCTTGCTTTCTTGGTCACGTTGTGGTAGAACGAATCAGGAACGCAAGTCTCCGTCTCGCCCCAATCCCCTCTGGCCCCCACCCCGCATGAAACCACGCCCCTGGCCCGCCAGTCTTGCCGCCAGTGCTGCCCTGCGCCAAAGCAAACGTCCGTCGTGGCGCACCGGCGTCCAGGAACGGCGGCGGGATGCGCTGCTCGATGCGGCGGAGCAATTTTTCGCGGAAAAAGGTCTGCTCGAAGCGTCGTTGCAGGAAATCGGCGAGGCGATCGGGCTGCCGCCGTATGCGGTCCGGGCGCAGTTCGGCAATCGGGAGATGATCATCGAGGCGGTGCTGGATCGGCACGTGGATCGGCTGATCGACCGTATCGGGCTGTATCAGAAAAGCACCGAGGCTGCCGGACCCGCCGATCGCCTGCGGCTGGCGATCGGGCATCTGCTCGACATGTTGTGGGCGTATCGCCATGCGCAGCGCGTGCATGTCGCGGCCATGTCGGGGGCGTCGCCGCATCTGACCCGGACGCTCAAGCTTCGCCAGCGGCACCTGGTGCATTTCCTCGCCGGACTGATCGCGGATGCGGTGCCGGAAGCGGAGGGTCGCAGCGAACTGGCGATGCCGGTGGCGCTCAGTCTGATGGGCATGGCGTGCTGGCACGTGCTGTGGTTCCGCGACATGGGCGCGCTGAGCCGTGCCGAGTACGCGCGTCTGCTGACGCATATGGTGATCGACGGGACCTGTGCTGCCGCCGCGGCCGGGCTCGGCGGGTGGGAGGGGTCGGGGCCTGCGGTCCAGGATGCGGGCTGAGCGGCGTCACCATGCGGACTGCTATCGCCGGCCGATCGCCAAGAAGGCGCGGCTGCGGGCGGTGGCGGCGCGGTATATCGCCGAGCATGGGCTGGCGGGGTTCAACCTGCATCGCCTGGCGCCGGAGGCGGGGCTGAACTTCGAGCTGGCGCGGTGGTATTATCGCACCAATCAGGCGTTGATCGCGGATATCGTCCGGGCGCATCAGGTCGCGCTAGGTGAGGCGATGGGCGAGTGGGTTCTGGCGGCGCGGCGGCTGCGCGGGGCGGCCGGGGTTGAACTGCTTGCCGGGGCGCTGCTGGAGGCGCTGATCGCAGGGCGGGACGGGCATCGGACTGCGATGGCCGCGATGGCTGCGTTTCCCGGCATCGCCGAAACCGCGCGGCGCGGCGATCTTTGGCTGCACGGCGTGTTTGCGGACGCGCTGCAGGTGACGGCGCCGTGGCTTGCGGCGGGGGAAGGCGATGTCCTCGCCCGGTCGCTGCTGGTGTTGCTGGAGCAGTGGGCGGTGCGCCTGGAGCAAGCGGACGCGGCGAACCGGGCGACCTGCGTGCGGCTGGTCAGTGCGATGGTGCTCGGTGCTTCGGCGGTTGGGGCTGGGTGTGTCGGGGCGCCGGCCGCGAGGTTGGGCGCCGGTGAGGCACCGGCAGCAGGGCAGAGGCGGCGCTGAGCAGAAGAATGCAGCGGGGAAGGGCCAGGTCACGCTGCTGGCCGCCGACCTCGGCGGTCAGCATGGCGGTGGAGACGGCGGTGAGCAGGGTTCCGCCGAGATGGCGCATGGAATTGGAGGCAACGAGCACGCCGCCGAGGAACTCGCCGGCCCCGATGAGCTGACGGGCGGGCTCGGACCAGCCGAATTTGGCGAAGAGGCGGTCGTAGGCGCGCAGGCCGAGCAGCTTGTCGGCGCCTGCGACGGCGAAGCCGAGGCCCAGAAGGGGGAACCATTTGCCCATCGACGCCTGTCTCCTTTGCCGTTGCGGGTAACGCTCGATGTGGGGCGCGGTGACGAAGCGCTGTGGTCACATCGCGACAGATGGGCCGACCGCGCGGCGGCCGCGCCACTCGGTGGCGAGCGCCATGAGGACGGTCAGCAGCATGAACAGGACGGAGGCGTAGAACACCCAGCGCGGGGCGCCGCGATCCATGATCCAGCCGCCGAGCATGGGGCCGATGGTGCCGCCGATGTTGAAGCCGGTGGTGACGATGCCGAAGGCGCGACCGGCGGCGCCTGTGGGGGCGGCGGCGCGCACCATCATGTCTCGCGAGGGGGCGATCATGCCGGAGAGGAAGCCGGCGGCGGCCATGGCGGCGATCAGCAGCAGCGAGCCGAGATCGATGGTGCCGATCAGGAAGGTGATCGCGGCGGTGGCGCCGAATGCGGCGGCGGCGACCTCGCCGTGGCGGCGGGTCTTGTCGGCGATGATGCCACCGGCCAGGACGCCGATTGCGGTGGCGCACAGGAAGGCGGAGAGGGCGCCGTTGGCGATGGTGAGGGTGACGCCATAGAGCGCGTGCAGGGCGACGACGGAGAAGTTGGTGATGGCTCCGGTGGACAGGCTGAGCAGGGCGAAGAAGGCGGTGAGGCCGAGCAGGGCTGGGGTGAGCAGTGCACTGACGGGCAGGTGGGCGGTGGACGTTTGGGCGGTGCGCGGGGCGGCGGTGACGCTGTCCAGCCGCGGGGCGAGCGCCAGGGCGAGCGCGACGGTCGGTCCGATCAGGCCGGCAAAGAACAATGCGGCGCTCATGCCGGCATGCGTGCTGATCAGCAGGGTTATGGGGGGGGCGATGGCGCCGCCGAGATAGCCAGCGAAGGTGTGGAGGGAGAAGGCGCGGCCGACGCGGGCGGGCTCGATGGCGGCGCCGAGGATGGCGTAGTCGGCCGGGTGATAGACGGCGTTGGCAAGTCCGGCGAGGGCGGATGCCGGCAGCAGCCAGCCGTAGTACGGGAACAGCCCGAACGAGCCGAATGCGACGCCGGACAGGCAGAGGCCTGCGATCAGCACGCGGCGGGGGCCGAAGCGGTCCACGACCCAACCCATCGGCGCCTGGACGACGGCGGAGATGACGTTGGAGACGGTGATGGCGAGGCCCAGCTCCACGAAGCCGACGCCGAGGCGCTGGTGCAGCAGCGGGAACAGGGTGACCAGCACCAGGTAATGGAAGTGGCTGACCAGATGTGCCGCGCAGATCAGCGCGAGAGTTTTTGGCTCGTTGGGTTTGCCGGTGGGTCGGCTCATGCGGGCTCGCAGCGGAAGCCGTCGCCCCAGCGGGTGAAGCGGGTGGTCGAGGGCGAGGGGAAGTGGGCGGTGCAGCAGAGCGTGCGGGCTTCGCTGACACGTTCGAGGAAGCTGCGGCGGGTGGCGGCTGATTGGGCGGGGTCGGTATCGGCGCGCATGGATATTTCGGGGTAACGGGCCTGGATCGGCGAGTGGATCAGGTCGCCGGTAAGGATGGCGTTGGGGGTGGCGCGGCCGAGCAGGACGGCGAAATGGTCGGGCGTATGGCCGGGTGTGGGGAGCAGGCGGACGTGATCGTCGAGCGCGTGGTCGCTGGTGACGAAGTCGGCGCGTTTGGCGTCGACGATGGGAATGACGCTGTCGGCGATGCAGGCGATCGGGGTTTTGGCGTGCTGGTCGGCCCAGTAAGCGTATTCACGCTCGGAGAACAGGTAGCGGGCGTTGGGGAAAGTGGGGACCCAGCGGCCGTTGTCGAGACGGGTGTTCCAGCCGACGTGATCGACGTGCAGGTGGGTGCACATGACGACGTCGATGTCGGCGGGGGTGAGGCCGGCGGTGGCGAGGCCGCGCATGAAGGTGTCGTCCCGCTTCATGTGCCAGAGCGGGCGGGTGGCGCGGTCCTTGTCGTTGCCGATGCAACTGTCCACCAGGATGGTGTGGTGGGGAGTGCGGACGACGTAAGACTGGAAGCAGAAATTCATCTTGCCGGTGGCCGGATCGAGCGCGGCGGGTTCCAACCAGGACCGGTTCTCGTCCAGTTGCTGACGGGTAAGGGCGGGGAAGAAGGTGAGCGGATCCTCGAACGGGGATTCCTGCTCGATGATGCGGTGGATGGTCAGCTCGCCGAGGGTGAACGTGGTGCTCATGTCGTGTCCTAGGGTGGCACCTTGGGGGGGTGGGTCCCGGGGTGGTTTCCGCGGGTGCATGGTAGCCTGTGGTGGCGGGGCGGACAAACCGGACCGGGGCGACGGCGATCTCGGTTTCCGGAGATGTGTTCACTGGTCATGAAGGCAATGGTGTCGTTCAGTTTACCGGCAGGTTGCGCTCGATCACCTGGACCGACTCGTTTGAAAACTTCCGTGGCTGCACTGTCGGCGTCGCGTCCGGCACCACATCCACGCCGGAGCCGGGAACGCTCGGGCTGCTGACAGCAGGACTGGCGAGATTGCTGATTGTGTCACGACGGCGCAACCGAAAGGAAGCGGCCGCCGATTGATCGGGATGCCCAGGACAAACCCGGGCACGATGGATGCGTGTGCAGCCAAGAACGGCCGCACCGATCGCTGCAATCTGAACAACAGCGAGTTCAGCCATCTGCTGCTGATCGCTCAGCGATGGCTTGGGACCAGGCGCGGTGGGCGATGATAACCCGGCCGCGTCCTCGGCAAGTCTTCCGCCGAATGATCCACGTGGGTGATGGCGATCGGTTTGCCCATTGGTCCTGCGAATCGTGCACGCAGCATCGAATCAGATCGGCAACCGGTTGCGAATCCCCCCGAGAGTCAGATGCCGGGGCGGTTGGTACATGGCGGGTGCCACGGTCCCGGAAAGCTGTTCCGGCGTGTGGTCCGTTCGGGTGATTTTGACGGCTGGACTCATCCGAACCTCCGCCGGGCGGCGAATCGCCGCGCAGAGGTCAGCGAATCGTACTTTCGAGGTTTTGGGATTCCGCCGAGAGTCGGGATCAGCGCAGGTTGGTATGACACTTCGGCAACCGTTCTGTTGGCAGGGTTACAAAACAAAGTTTTTACGCAGATTTCAAGAAGATGAACGCAGATGCACGCAGATGGAACCAGGCTGAATGAGCGCTTTTGCGGTGCTCAATGGGCTCGGTGTCGGATTTCTGGAGAAGGTTTACGAGCATGCGCTGGCTCCATGAGTTGCGCAAGATAAGACTCGCCGTCGCACAGCAACGTGGCGTCACGGTCATGCATGATGGCGCGGTGGTCGGCGAATACTTCGTGGACCTACTGGTTGAGCAGGCGCTTTTGGCCGCGTCTGGAGATCAGGCGTGTGGCCAACCGGGGATGTCAGAATTTCTGTGTGCGAGGCGATGATTATCTCGCCCCCATGTTGGGCAATTGAGCGTATCGGGCGAACGCCCGGCCGGCAAGTCCGGAATGCGTTCTGATGGACGTTCCTTGGTTCGATCAAGCACC
>DATIMO010000542.1:0-2461 GCA_035475215.1 Acetobacteraceae bacterium
CGCCGGCCAAGTTCGTGCACGACGTGGACGGGCGGCGCGGCATGGCGGTCAGTTCGCTGGTGTCCGGCGGCTGCATCGTTTCGGGTGCATCCTTGCGGCGATCGCTGCTGTTCACTGGCGTGCATGTGCATTCGTACGCCAGGATCGAGGGTGCTGTGGTGCTGCCATATGCGCAAATCGGCGAGCATGCGCGGTTGAGCAACGTGGTGATCGATCGTGGCGTTCGCATCCCCGAACGATTGGTGGTGGGTGACGATGCGGAGCTGGATGCCAGGCGGTTCCGCCGCACGGCGAACGGGATCTGCCTGATCACGCAGCCGATGATCGATCGGCTGACCGGCACCATGGGGTGAAGGCGCTTTCGGTCGCGTCCGAAATCTATCCGCTGGTCAAGACCGGAGGGCTCGCCGATGTGGCGGGTGCGTTGCCGGGCGCATTGGCGACTGAAGGAGTGACGGTGCATTCGCTGGTGCCCGGATATCCGGCGGTGCTGGACGCGTTGCCGTCGGTCGAGGAGGCGGCACGGTTCGCGGACCTGTTCGGCGGGCCGGCCCGATTGCTTGCCGGGCAGGCGTTCGGGCTGAACGTGCTCGCGATCGAGGCGCCGCATCTCTATGCGCGCGCCGGTGCGCTGTATGGCCACGCCGATGATGCGCATCGCTTCGCCGCGCTGGGCTGGGTCGCAGCCGAGATCGGGCGGGGTGCAGTCGCCGGGTTCGTGCCGGACGTGGTGCACGCGCATGACTGGCAGGCGGGGCTTGCGCCGACATATCTTCATTACGGTGACGGACGGCGGCCGGGGACGGTGATGACCGTGCATAATCTCGCCTTCCAGGGCCAATTTCCCGCGCATCTGCTTGGGCCATTGAGGTTGCCTGCGGCTGCCTGGGCGATCGAGGGCGTCGAGTATTACGGCGCGATCGGGTTCCTGAAAGCCGGTCTGCTTCTGGCGGACCGGGTGACCACCGTATCCCCGACCTATGCCGACGAGATTCGCACCGATCCGGGCGGCATGGGTCTGGGCGGGCTGTTGCGGGCCCGCGGCAACGCGCTACGCGGTATCCTGAACGGCATCGATACTCAGGTATGGGATCCGGCGACGGACGCCAATCTGGCGGCGCGATACGACGCCTCCGGTCTGCAATCCCGGGCGGCAAACAAGACGGCTTTGCAGGCGCAACTGGGGCTGGAGCCTGATCCGGAGGCTCTGTTGGTGGGTGTGGTCACTCGCCTGACCTGGCAAAAGGGCGCGGATCTGCTGGCCGAGGCATTGCCGGGGTTGTTCGCGGCAGGAGGGCAGGTCGCGCTGCTCGGCAGCGGCGAGCCGGCGCTGGAGATGGCGTTCGCAGCGGCTGCGGCCACGCACACGGGGCGCGTTGGCGTGCGGATCGGCTATGACGAGGAGCTGGCGCATCTGATCCAGGGCGGGGCGGATGTGATTGCGGTGCCGTCGCGGTTCGAGCCGTGCGGGCTGACACAGCTTTGCGCGCTGCGCTACGGGGCGTTGCCGCTGGTGGCGCGCGTGGGCGGGCTGGCGGATACCGTGATCGATGCCAACGAAATGGCACTGGCCGCCGGCGTGGCGACGGGCTTGCAGTTCGCCCCGGTGACGCGGGAGGCACTGGAGGTCGCGCTGGGTCGGGCGATGCGGCTATGGGGAGACCAGGCGGCGTGGCGGCAGGTGCAGCGCAACGCGATGGCAGCAGATGTGGGATGGACGCGACCGGCGAAGCACTACGCCGAGGTGTATCGCGCCGCCGTGGGTTGATACAGGTAAGGAAATTCCTGACCTGTGTCGGCAAGGAGGCTGCCATGATTACCAGCCGCATAACCAGCAAGGCTCAGACAACGGTCCCGCTGCCCATACGCCTGGCGCTTGGCCTGAACGAAGGCGACGAGATCCTGTATGCGATCGAGGATGGGCGGGTCATCCTTGCCAAGGCACCGAAGCGAACCGCATCTGAGGACCCGTTCGTCACCTTCTCGGAATGGGAATCCGAAGCGGATCGCCATGCCTACGCTAAATTATAGTGGCGCTCGATCGGCTCGAGCCGTAATTCGAGGTATGGGATATCGTCCGACTTCCATTCCCCTATGCTGATCGTCCGGTACGGCGGATACCAGCGCAGTAATACCAAGCGTCATTGATTTCGACTCATCGAAACGCATGAAACCGTCATGGCCGGCGAAGGCCGGCCATCCACGACTTCGCTGCGACACTGAGAAAGACGTGGATGCCCGGCCTTCGCCGCATATGCGTTAAAATAGTGCTTGACGCGGCTCGAATCGGCCAGATTCTAAGGGCAGATGCAATCACCTGCATGGGGATGTCAGAATTTCTGTGTGCGAGGCGATGATTATCTCGCCCCCATGTTGGGCAATTGAGCGTATCGGGCGAACGCCCGGCCGGCAAGTCCGGAATGCGTTCTGATGGACGTTCCTTGGTTCGATCAAGCACCTG
>DATIMO010000543.1:0-14386 GCA_035475215.1 Acetobacteraceae bacterium
ACTGCTGGAGCGCTGGGGTTGAATGCAGGGTGGTTGTTTGCGGGGGGCTAGCTGCGCGGAGATTTTAGCCGGCTCCAGGCGAGGCGTCGTACCCTCTTGCAGGTCGCGGCGCCTCGCCTGTTTGGCCCAAAATGCGACGGCAGCCAATTCGGTTCGGTTGCTGTGCGTCCTTCGCCGCGGTTCAGACTGAACGAGGAAATGCCTGGCTACCCGCTGGCTTGTGACCGTTAGGAACATTTCGAACAGGGCTTGAGCGCGGGAGCCAATTGGCGCAATAAATTTGCTTGTTCACTGCTACCGGTCCGATATATCCATTCATCGAAATTCGCAGGGCGACAGCGAACCGGGAGGGAGAGAGCCAGTGGCTCTGCGCAACAAGACTGCCGGCCGGCGATATTGGCGCTTGCGGACGAAACGAAGCATCCTATGCTTTCTTGTCGCGGCTGGCGTGGCAGGGTGCACGGTCCAACTTACCGCACCCTATAACGAGGACATCGACCAGGAAGCGAGTTCGCTGCAAACTAATTTTCTCAGGTTTGTTGCGAACTTGCAAATGGTTGCTGGAACCCCTCAGGGCTATTATAGTCAGCACCAGCAACAATACAGCGATTTCGAGGCGAGTCTTGCGATCATCAGGATGCGATCTGAAGCCCTTCCAGGCGGAGTGCCCTGTGGGCACGCCATCGAGCAAGGCAAGAAGGCAGCGAGAACATTAAGTGGGTCGATGCAAGGAGAGGTTTCTACTCGATTGTCTCAGCCTGGATTGGCCAATGCCTCATGCATCACTATCCTCGCAATCATAGCCGAGGACCAGATGGAGCGGCTGCGTTCACAGCATCAGCGACGATGCAATCCGACGGCTCCGCCCACACTCTGCACGACGCTCTTCTCGAGCCCTCCAATCTTCAATATTGTAACAAACGCACAGAGCGACGCACCGCTTGTCAGTGCGGTTTCGATCAGCCTGAACGAGCTCGTCGGTGCAGAGCGAGACATCAAACCCCCATCCGGGAGTTGACGGGAGCATATCATGTCTGGATCCGGTCTAGCCGTCGCTCAAGCGACGATTCTCGACGCGCTTGCTCACCAGTCCAGGATCTCATTTACCGGCGTCGTTGTTGACGTCGAGCAGCACGTGGTGCCGACAATGGCCGCGATTGCTCATAGCCTTGTGGTAATAGCGGGTCGCCTCGCAGACGGCACCTACACGAAGGATATCGCGGATGTCGAGATGGGCGCGCAGATAGATGCTGCCGCTTCGGTTATAGTCCGGTTTGCAAACAGAATTCTCAAGGAAGTCGAGGATATCATCAACGCGGTACTCGCGGCAGTCAGGCAAGTGGTCAACGGCGCTTTGAAAGCGGCGCTACCCGGCATACCGGATCTTCTGTAATCACTTGTGGGCTGTAGCGTCGTTGCAACGGATGCTGCGTGACCCCTCACCCGACCGTCGCCCGCAAGGGGAGAGCGGGCGGGGCGTGATGGCCGAACGCATCTTGAGCCAGCGGCCCGGCTTGCGCACACTGCGGCAGTTGCCAAACCGGACCTTTTGCATGACCCGTCTCGATCGCCTGCGGCTCGAACGACTCGTGGATCGGCTGCTCGGTCCGTGGGACCGGCCAGGTGGACCCGGCATGACACTCGGGCTGGTCCTCGACAACGAGCTGGCGGTTCACCGCACCGCCGGGCTTGCCAGCATCGAGCTCGGGCGTCCCATCGGCAGCGGAACCACATTCCGGATCGCCTCGGTCAGCAAGCAGTTCACCTGCGCAGCGATCCTGCTGCTGGCCGACGAAGGCAAGCTGCGCATCGAGGACGACATTCGCGACTGGCTGCCGGAACTGCCCGACCTCAGGCAACGCATCACCCTCGACCACCTGATGCACAACACCTCCGGCATTCGCGACATGCTGGAAATCATGCGCATGGGCGGGGTAGATCTGTCGCACCCGGTCACGCATGACGACCTGATGGCTGGAATCTGCCGGCAGCGCGGCCTCAATTTCCCGCCGCAAACCCGTTACCTTTACAGCAACTCCAATTTCCTGCTGCTGGGCCGCGTGATAGAGCAGGCCAGCGGCAATCGTTTGCGCGACTTTCTTGACCAACGGTTCTTCGCCCCGCTGGGGATGAACGCGACGCGCCACGTCGAACACCCCGCGGAGGCGGTACCCGGCCTGGCCACCGGATACGTTCGCGGGGCCGTCATGGCGCAGCGATCGGGCGCCTGGGAGAAGGTGCCGCCGCCTCCGGGCGTCATCGAGCCAATGATGCTGCCCGGCATTGTCTGGCATCGCGCATCACACGGATTTCCCCTGCATGGCGAAGGCGGCCTGGTATCGTCAGTCGAAGACCTTGCGCTGTGGCACGCATATCTCGGCTCGTCGCGCGGAGCTGCGCTGGCCGAAGCACTGTGCGTGCCGATGGACTTCATCAACCGACACCCCAACGCCTATGCGCGCGGCGTGAGTCTGCGCCGCTATCGTGGCTGTACCATTGTCGAGCATGGCGGGCTCTGGCCCGGCTACAAGACCGCCCTCCTGCGCGTTCCGGATCGCCGGATAGCGCTGGTCTGCATCACCAATGACGGCAGCGCCGATCCGCACGCGGTGGCGGCGAAGCTGCTCGATTCCGTGATCGACGAACTGCCCGACAGCCCCGCGGCACCGGCCACACCAGCCCGCAGCGAACTCGCCCGATACACCGGGCGGTGGATCGATCGGGACGCCGCCGCCACTGCGGACATCTCGCTGAGCCATCGAGGCGTGCTGACCGTGAAACAGTATGGTGTGCCGTTCGAGGTCCGCCCGACGGAAGACAACCGCCTTGGCGGCCCAAACAGCAGCACGCAGTTCACGTTTCGCCTGCTTCCCGGCGATGATGCGCTGGAGGTGGAACAGGATGCCGGTATCATCGCGATCTACCACCGGCTTGCGGAAGGCGCTACGCTGCCAGATGGACTGTCCGGCTGCTACATCAACGACGACACCGCGTCGCGCTGGACCATCGATGGTTCCGCAGTGACAATAGAAGGGCCGCTGCGCCTGGGGGCCTGCTGGGAGGTTGCGCCGATCGAGGGGGATGTGATCCGCATTGTCGCGCCTACCACGCTGTATGACGCCTGGCTCGACGTGCGGGTTGTGCGCGACGCCGACCGGCACATCACCGGGCTGACTGTGAATGGCGGCCGCGCCCGGAACCTGATGTTCCAACGAATGATATGATATGAAATGATTGACAGTATCGCCTGCCGGCCTCGGGCTGAGGCTTGCCTTGGCGTCAGCCTCCGGCTTGCATGTGTATCCGGAGGTGATGACCGATGCCCGAACGCAGTCCTCTACTCACCGGCGGTTGTCAGTGTGGCGCCGTCCGGTACGCGCTTTATGCCAGCCCACAGGCCGGCATCTGCCACTGCCGCATGTGCCAGAAAGCGGTTGGCGGACCGTTCCTGGCCTGGGCGATGGTGCCGTCGGCCGATTTCGCCTGGACGCGCGGGAAGCCTGCCATCTTTCGCAGTTCGTCGGCGGCCACGCGGGGATTCTGTGCACAATGCGGTACGCCGTTGCTGTTCAGCTACGACAGGAAGCCGGACCATGTTGACGTGACGATCGCCAGCCTCGATCGGCCGGGTGAGGTGACGCCGCGCGTGGCGCTTGGGACAGAGAGCCGGTTGCCCTGGTGCGAGCCCGGTGTCCTGGACAAGTTGCCGGAGCATGGAACGGGTGAGCTCGGCTCGCCCGAGGACCTGACGCGCATCATCAATTTCCAGCATCCGGACCACGACACGCCGGCGGATTGGCGGCCACCGGTTGTCCAGACCACGATTGCTTCAAGTTGAAACCATCATGACCCAGCGTCCCGAATCGGAGGTTCGCCATGATGAATGGCGCCCGATTCGGGACACTGGCTCACGTTTCCCTGGCCTGCTTATCCTATAAATGCGAGGCTGAAGTTCTGGGGCAGGCGGAAAAAACGCGGCTCCTGTCTTTCGTAACGAAATCCGGCTTGTCCCAATTCCCAACAGGAACATTCCTCATACGCGGACTCCAGCAAGCCGGGACCCAGCGCACGATGGACCTTGATCGCCAGTCGGATGATCTGCTGCCGAGATCTCAGGGTATCTATTATCGGTGCCGGACCCTTTGCGATCTTCGCGCTCTTTGCGAACTTTGTGTTGAATCTGACCGTCCCCACCCGCGCCGCTCCTGCCGCGAGTATCGGTACGAGATATTGTCGCCGGCATCTGATTTTGTGGACGGCATGGGTCTCTGACACAAAGATCAGGAAGGTCGGAAGGGCGCAAAGAAGATGCCCAGCTTGACCCACCTTGATTTGTTAGGAGCGTGATCCACGCTTTCCGGCGGTTCCACCTCAGGCGATCACGCGACATCTAGCTCACCCCCTTTGGCCAACCCCCTCCCGCGAGGGGAGGGGGGATGCTAAAGCGCCGGCCCCATGCGCCATTTCCTCGACTTCGAAAAACCGATCGCCGAGCTGGAAAGCAAGATCGAAGAACTCCGGCGCATGTCGGGGCCCGAAGGCATCAACATCGCCGAGGAAGTGGCGCGGCTGTCGGAAAAGGCCGAGCGCCAGTTGCGCGCTACCTATGCCAAGCTGACGCCGTGGCAGAAAGTGCAGGTCGCGCGCCATCCGGACCGGCCCAAGGCGACGGACTACATTGCCGGCCTGATCACGGACTTTACGCCGCTTGCGGGCGATCGGGCGTTCGCCGACGATTCGGCCGTGCTAGGCGGCATGGGACGGTTCGGCGGCCGGCCGGTGATGGTGATCGGCACCGAAAAGGGCGCCGATACCGACAGTCGCGTGGCCCATAATTTCGGAATGGCGCGGCCCGAGGGCTACCGCAAGGCACGCCGGCTGATCGAACTGGGTGGGCGCTTCGGCCTGCCGGTGCTGAGTTTCGTTGATACCTCCGGCGCCTTTCCGGGCATTGACGCCGAGGCGCGCGGCCAAGCCGAAGCCATCGCCCGGTCGATCGAGGCGTGTCTGGAGGCGCCGGTACCGTTTATCGCCACCATCATCGGAGAAGGCGGCTCCGGCGGCGCCATCGCTCTGGCCGCCGGCGACCGTGTCCTGATGCTTGAACATGCGGTCTATTCCGTGATCTCGCCCGAAGGCTGCGCCAGCATTCTTTGGCGTGACCCGGCGCAGGCTCCGGCAGCCGCCGAGGCGCTGCGGCTCACTGCCGAGGACCTGCACCGGTTCAGACTGGTCGATTCGGTGATCCCCGAGCCGCTGGGTGGCGCACAGCGCGACGCCGCGGCCACGATCCGGGCGGTGGGCGAAGCGGTGCAGGAGGCGCTGACGCCGCTGCTCGCGTTCGACCCGGCAGCGCTGAAATCGCACCGGCAGGAAAAGTTCCTGGAGATGGGGCGTGACGGGCTGGCGTGAAGCGTCACCTCATCCGGCGCGCGGCACCCTCATGTGCCACCCACCAGCGCGGGAGAGGTGGGCGCGCACCGCCCCTTGTCAGGCGTGGCATTCCGGCCGATTTAACGGTTACGCGGCAAGCGTCCGTTCCCACCCCAAACGTCAGGTCCCGGCCATGTTCATCGAGACTGAAGGCACTCCCAATCCCGCCACACTCAAATTCCTTCCCGGACGCGAGGTGATGGGCTCCGGTACCGCCGATTTCGCCTCGGCCGAGGCCGCGGTTCGCAGTCCGCTGGCGACCGCGCTGTTCGCCTTACCTGGGGTGGCGCGGGTGTTCCTGGGCAGTGATTTCGTGACCGTGACGAAATCAGACGCGATCGCCTGGTCGGGACTGAAGCCGCAGGTGCTCGGCGCGGTGATGGAGCATTTCCTGACCGGGCGCCCGATGCTTGAGGGCGAGGCCGAGCATGCCGAACATGCCGAGGACGTGCTGCCCGAGGATGAAGAGATCGTCGCGCAAATCCGCGAATTGCTCGACACCCGGGTGCGACCGGCGGTGGCCGGCGATGGCGGCGACATCGTGTTCCGGGGTTATCGGGATGGCGTGGTGAAGTTGCACATGCAGGGGTCGTGCTCCGGCTGCCCATCGTCGCGGGCGACGCTGAAGCATGGGATCGAGAACATGCTGCGGCATTACGTGCCCGAGGTGGTGGCCGTGGAACAGGTGGAACTCTGATGCTGGATGCTGCTGGCCTCGAACAACTGTTTCGGACCGCCCGCACCCATAACAAGTTCACCGACGAGCCGGTCTCCGACGAGACGTTGCGGGAGCTGTACGATCTGCTGAAATGGGGCCCGACCTCGGCCAACAGTTCACCGGCGCGGTTCTTGTTTCTACGGACACAGGATGCCAAGGAGCGGCTGGCCCAGGCGCTATCGGCCGGCAATCTGGAAAAGACGATGGCGGCCCCGGTCACGGTGATCGTCGCTTATGATCCGCGTTTCTACGAGCACCTGCCGCGGCTGTTCCCTCACAACCCGGAGGCGCAGTCGTGGTTCACCAGCAACGAGGCGTTGGCGGCGGCGACGGCGTTTCGCAACGGCACACTGCAGGGCGCATATCTGATTATGGCGGCTCGCGCGCTGGGGCTGGATACCGGTCCGATGTCCGGGTTCGACAACGACAAGGTAGACCAGGAGTTTCTCCGCGGACGCGGCTGGCGATCGAATTTTCTGGTCAATCTCGGACATGGCGATCCTGCCGGCGTGCGCCCTCGGTCGCCGCGGCTTGATTTCGAGGATGCCTGCCAGCTTCTGTAGCTGGTTGCCGGTATTGCTGATTGTCCTGCCCCCTCCCCCCGGCACCCTCCCGCAAGGGGAGCGAGAGCGGCGGTCGTAATGCGGATCCTGGCACTGGATGCGGCGCTGGCGCGTTGTTCGGCGGCAATCGTTGCAGGTGACCAGATCGTCGCGCAGCGGCAGCGGGCCGGTGACCGGGGTCAGGCGATGTTGCTGCCGGTGATGGTGGCCGAGGTGATCGCCGAGGCCGCGCTGGCCGCGGGCGCGTTCGATCTGGTTGCGGTGACCGTCGGTCCGGGCAGCTTCACCGGAATTCGTGCCGGATTGGCGCTGGCGCATGGAATCGGTTTGGCCGCCAGTGTCCCGGTGATCGGTGTCAGTGTCGGCGAGGTGCTGGCGGAGGCTTTGCCGCATCTCGGGACGCGCACCCTGTGGTCGGCCATCGATAGTCGGCGGGATCGGGTGTTCCTGGAAATCAGTGGCAGCATCGAGACGTTCGCGCTGGACGCCCTGCCCATGCCAGATAGCCCGGTGGCCATTGCCGGGGATGCCGCGATCGAGGTGGCGACGCGCCTGGCGGCACGCAATGCCGATGTGATGCTGACTGATGCCCGGTGGCCGCAGGTGCGGCATGTCGCGTTGGCGGCGCGCCGACGGCATGACGGCAGTCTGCCACCGTTAGCGGCGCAACCGCTCTACGTTGATCCGCCGGAGGCAAGACTGCAGACCGCCCTGCGGCCGCCGCCGTCGGCATGACCGTCGCTGCCTTGATCGAGGCCAGCGCGGCGTATGCCGAGGCAATGTCGGCCATCCATCGCAGCGCGTTTCCGCCGCGCGAGGGCTGGGGGGCGGACGCGATCGCCATCCAGCTTGGACTCCCCGGCGGCTTCGGCCTGCTGGATCCGCGCGGCGGCATGATCCTGGCCCGTGTGGTTGCGGATGAAGCCGAGGTGCTGACGCTGGCGGTGGCAGCTCCGGTGCGGCGCCGCGGTATCGGTGCCGCGTTATTGTCCGCGGCCATGCAAAGTGCCGCCTGCCGCGGTGCAAAAACGATGTTTCTCGAAGTGTCGACCGCCAACGCGCCGGCCCTGGCGCTGTATTCGACTGTGGGATTCCGCGCGGTCGGGCAGCGCCGCGGCTACTATGCCGACGGCAGCGATGCGTCGTTGCTGCGTGCCGATTTCAGCCCTTGCGCAGAAGCAAGGTAGTTGTTCCGACCGCATCGGTTTCCAATACAAGCACATGATGACCCTGCTCCGCGGCGGTGCGTGGCACGTTGCGCAGGGGTTCCTCGCCGCGCAGGCGGACCAGCAGAATCTGCCCGGATGTCATGCGGTCGAGCGCCAGACGGGTTCGCACGAATGTCATTGGGCAGGTCTCCTGCGTAATGTCCAATTCCTGATCCGGCGATGGCATCTCTGTCATGATACTGGCCTGCTTCTTGGTGATGCTTTGGCAACCCAAATACTCTTGCGAAACGGCGCGGCATCACTTTATATGAGGCAAGTTCTCCGCCGCGAAAGGGATTGCAATGGCCGAACATCCGGCAAATGCCAATGTGCTGGGATTGACGGCGCAAATCGTCTCGGCCCATGTCTCCAATAACTCGGTTTCCCCCGACGCGCTGCCGTCCCTGATCCAGGAGGTCTACAAGACGCTGGCAGGCGTGGGCAAGGAACCGCTGGAACCGGAACGCCCGCAACCGGCAGTGCCGGTGAAGAAATCCGTCTTTCCCGACCACATCATCTGCCTTGAAGACGGCAAGAAGCTGAAAATGCTGAAACGGCACCTGAAAACCGCCTATAACATGACCCCAGAACAGTACCGGGACAGGTGGGGTCTGCCGCCGGACTATCCGATGGTGGCGCCGAATTACGCGCGGCACCGCTCATCGCTGGCAAAAAAGATCGGCCTCGGCACGAAGCCACGTACCGGGCGCAAATAGCGCCAGCTTGCATCCGGCGTTTGCGCCCGCCCCCGTCGGCCCGGTAATCTCTGTCCTGTTCGTCGGCGATGGTCCGTTGACGATTGTCCGTCGGGGGCCTACGGCCGAGTCGGGGTGGGCCGCTGACGGCTTGGGGGACCGCAAGGAACCGGATGGAATCGCGCATCGAGCGCCTTTGCATCGACCGAGGCTTGAAGATGACCGGGCAGCGCCGGGTGATCGCGCGTGTGCTGTCGGATTCATCGGACCACCCGGATGTGGAGGAACTGTACCGTCGCGCCGCTGCACTCGATGGCCGCATCTCCATCGCCACCGTGTACCGCACGGTGCGGCTGCTGGAAGAAAAAGGCATTCTCGAACGGCGTGATTTCGGCGGGGGACGCGCGCGTTATGAACCGACCGAGCACGGCCACCACTACCACCTTATCGACGTCGAGACCGGCAAGGTCATCGAATTCCAGGACCCGGAGCATGAACGGCTGATGCAGACCATCGCCTCCCGACTGGGTTTCGATCTGGTTTCGCTCCGGCTGGAGTTGTTCGGACGTCGCATCGATCAGCCGGCGCAACGGGAACGCCGTGGCGAACGGCCCCGTCGCGTCGATGCCGAGACCGATACCCGTCAGGACAGGCAAGCGCGGTGACCGCCGAACACCCAGTCGGCACCGCCGCCGACGCCCCCGCCTTTCCGGAACTGCGCGCCGGCCATCTGGGGGTGCGTCTGGCCGCGACGCGGGCCGAACTGGATGCGGTGCAGGCGCTGCGTTACCGGGTGTTCTATGTCGAGATGGGTGCCGCCGCGGACCGGATGACTGCCACCAGGCGGCGCGACCATGATGATTTCGATGCCGTGGCGGACCACCTGCTGGTGATCGACCATGCGATCGGCGCGGGGCCGGAAGGCGTCGTCGGTACGTACCGACTGATCCAGCGCGAGGCGGCGTCGCGGGTCGGCCGGTTCTACACCGCGGATGAATACGACATCACGCCGCTGCTGGGCTTTCCCGGGCGCCTGCTGGAGCTTGGCCGTTCCTGCGTCGATTCGGGCTATCGCAGCCGTGCCGCCATGCAGTTGCTGTGGCGCGGCATCGCCGCCTACGTATTCCAATACCAAATCGACCTGATGTTCGGCTGCGCCAGTCTGCCGGGCACTGACCCGGACGCCCTGGCCCCCGAGTTGACCTACTTGTACTACAATCATTTGGCGCCGCCCGCGCTGCGGCCGCGCGCCCTGCCGCGACGCTATGTCGATATGCGTCGCGCGCTGCCAGGCTCCATCGACCCGCGGCGTGCGCTCAATCTGCTGCCGCCGCTGATCAAGGGCTATCTCCGGCTGGGCGGCTTCGTCGGCGACGGCGCGGTGATCGATCCCCAATTCAACACCACGGATGTCGCTGTTGTCGTCAAGACCGACCTTGTCACCGACAAATACTACCGCCACTACGAGCGACAGCTCCGCGACGCGCTCGACTGATCCGCAGCTCTCGGGACGGGGTAGCCGGTGGTCAGCCGGCACTTTGACCCGGCGGTTGAGCTCGCTGCGGGGTTGGCGGGGGGATCTGGCGGCGTTTCTGTTCGGCATGCTGGCTGCGGCGGCGCTGCCGCCGGTTTTCGCCCTGCCGGTGCTGCTGGTCTCGGTCCCTTGCCTGCTGATCCTGATCGGTGCCGCCCCCGGACCCAGGGCGGCGGCGCGGCGGGGTTGGTGGTTCGGGTTCGGGGTTCACCTGGTCGGCCTCTATTGGGTGACCGAAGCGATCCTGGTGGAGGCAGCGCGGTTCTGGTGGTTCGTGCCGATCGCCGTCCCGGCGCTGGCTGCCACACTGGCGCTGTTCATCGCGCCGGCGGCGGCACTTGCACGACTCGCGACACCGGGATGGCCGCGCGTACTGGCGCTGGCCGGCGCATGGGTGCTGGGCGATTTCGGCCGACAATTCGTGTTGACCGGATTTCCATGGAACCTGTGGGGCAGCGTCTGGGAGTTCCCCGGCCGGCTGGGCGACGTGTTCATTCAACCCGCCGCTTGGGTCAGCATCCACGGACTGACCCTGGCGACCGTGCTGCTGGCCGCGACACCGCTGCTGGGCTGGGGATTTCGTCTGGCCGGTATTGCCCTGCTGGCAAGTTGGGCAGCGGCCGGGCTGCTGCGGCTGGCCCCGCCGCTGCCGCCGATCGCATCGCCGATTAATGTCGTGCTGGTGCAGGGCGACGTCGCGGAGGGCCAGAAATGGAATCAGACCTTGGCGATGCATATTTTCAGCCGCTACCTGGAGCTGACCCGCCGGGGGGTGGCGGATGCCGGGCCTGGCCCGAAAGTGGTGATCTGGCCGGAAACCGCGAGTCCATACCTGATCGACCGGGAGCCGCTGGCGAGACAGGCGATCGCGGCGGCAACTGGGGGCGCCCCGGCGCTGATCGGATCGGTCCGCTTTGATGCCACGGGGCGGCCGCACAACACGCTGTTCGCACTCGACGGGGACGGCCGCATCGCCGGCCAGTATGACAAATGGCATCTGGTACCGTTCGGGGAATATCAGCCGGACTGGGTCCCGCTGCCGGTCCAGGTGGTCCCCGGTGGTGGGTTTGCGCGCGGCCCCGGGCCGGAAACGCTGCACATTCCGGGGCTGCCGCCGTTCGGGGCGTTCATCTGTTATGAGGCGATTTTTCCCGGGCAGATCATCGATGAGTCCGATCGGCCGGCCTGGATGGTGAATATTACGAACGACGCATGGTTCGGCAACTCGACCGGGCCGCGTCAGCACCTGGCAGCGGCCCGGATTCGCGCCGTCGAGGAAGGATTGCCACTGATGCGGGCCGCCAATACGGGAATTTCCGCGGCGTTCGATGCGCGCGGACACGAGATCCGGCGAATCGGCATCGACCGGATCGGGGTGACCTCCGTGCCTCTGAGCGCGCCACTGCCGGCAACTCTGTTCGCCCGGATCGGGCTGCCGATCCCGCTGGGGCTATCGGTGCTTGCCCTGGCGATCGGTCTTTTAGTGCGTTCGCGTAGCTGACTCCGGGACGGAACGCGGCGTGATCGGTTTTTTGCGAGAATGGGTATGAAATTCGATACGAATGACCTTGCCTTAACCAAAAGGGTGGACTATTCACGGTTGTAGGTTTAGATTTCCCTAACGCCTTAAGTAGGTGTAAAGGGTTTGTGGGTGGCGCAGTCGGGTTGTGGCGCAGCGTGGATTGTGACAGGGAGTTCGGTGATGCTGGACCAGACAAAAGAAAGTCCACCCCCGGGACGCTCTGACCCGGGTGGCCTGGGTGAGAAGGATAGTCGGCCCAGTCCGATCGATGTGCATGTCGGCACACGGATCAGACTGCGACGAACCCTTCTGGGGCTGTCGCAGGAACGCCTGGGGGATGCGCTCGGGCTGACGTTCCAGCAGGTGCAGAAATACGAACGGGGCGTGAATCGCGTCGGTGCGTCCCGGCTGTTCGATCTGTCGCGCGTGCTGGACGTGCCGATCAGCTTCTTCTTCGACGATATGCCAGACAGTCTGTCCGGCAACAGCAGCGCAGCCCGACGGGCGGTCGGGTTCAACGACCAGCAGGACCCGTTCGGCGACGATACCATGAGCCGACGCGAGACGCTGGAACTTGTCCGCGCCTATTACCGCGTCGCCGATCCGGCGCTGCGCAAGAAGGTGTTCGAGCTGATCAAGTCGATGGGTCCGGCGGAAGGCTAAAGGGCCCAGAGATTTGCAGCAGGCATTCCGCGATCGCGTGAACTGGCGGAATGCGCTTCGCTTGCGCGCCGATCGTTTTGCAATCGATTTGAACGAATCTTAGGCCGCGCGACTCGCTTTGCACGAAAACGCCGGTACCGCAATCGATCATTCGCGTTGACCAAACACGCAATGGCGCGGTACTCGGGTGTCGTGTCCACCACCGAGTCCCGCCCTGCAATACGCGTTCGTGGTCGCTCCTTCATGGCGCTCGTGCTCGCGCCGGAGCCGCCGCTGCAGGAATGGATTGCCGCGCTGGATGCACAGATCGCTCGCGCGCCTTCGTTCTTCGATTCGCGTCCGGTTCTGCTGGACCTTGCCGGCCTGCCGCGGGAACAACCTGACGTTGCCGCACTGATCGCAGCGCTGGCCGCGCGTGGAATCCGCATCATCGGTACGGAAGGTGCGCATCCATCCTGGAAAGGCGTGGAGAAATGGGGCGGACCGATCGGCACCTCCAAAGGCGCTGGGCGTTCGATGGAGGTGCCGGACGAACATCGCGCGGTAGCGCAGCAGGCCGGTGCCGAGTCGGGGGCGCTGATCATCGATCACCCGGTTCGCTCGGGCCAGTCGATCGTGCATGAGCAGGGCGACGTCATCGTCATCGGCGCCGTCGCGTGGGGTTCCGAGATCGTCGCCGGCGGTTCGATCCATGTGTACGGGGCGTTGCGTGGGCGGGCGATTGCCGGAGCTTCCGGCAACAAGGGTGCGCGAATCTTCTGCCGCAAGCTGGAAGCGGAGCTGCTGGCGATCGAGGGCGTGTACCGCACGGCCGACGACATGGATCGCACGCTGCACGGACGCGCCGCGCAGGCGTGGCTTGATGGCGAATCGATGATCATCGCAGCATTGGACTGATAGAAAGGGGGGATCATGGCGCAAGTAGTGGTCGTGACATCCGGCAAAGGCGGCGTCGGCAAGACCACATCGACCGCAGCCCTGGGCGCCGCACTCGCACGGGGCGGCGAATCGGTGGTGGTGGTCGATTTCGATGTGGGGCTACGCAATCTGGACCTGGTGATGGGGGCGGAGCGGCGAGTCGTGTTCGACCTGATCAACGTGGTGCAGGGCGACGCCAAGCTGTCGCAGGCGCTGATCCGCGATAAGCGGTTGGAGAACCTGTCGCTGCTACCGGCATCGCAGACCCGCGACAAGGAAGCGCTGACGCCCGAGGGCGTGGAGCGCGTCATCAACGAACTGCGCGAGAAATTCGACTGGATCATCTGCGACAGCCCGGCCGGGATCGAGCGCGGCGCCACCATGGCGATGCGGCACGCCGATTCGGCGGTTGTGGTGACGAATGCGGAAGTTTCGTCAGTGCGCGATTCGGACCGGATCATCGGGCTGCTGGATTCGAAGACCGAGAAGGCCGAGCGCGGGCAGACGATGCCCAAGCATCTGCTGCTGACCCGCTACGATTCGGCTCGGGCGGCGCGCGGCGAGATGCTGAAGACCGAGGACGTGCTGGAGATCCTGTCGATCCCGTTGCTCGGCATCATCCCGGAGAGCCAGGAAGTGTTGCGCGCATCGAACCTGGGATCTCCGGTGACGTTGAGCAACCCGGCTTCGTCACCGGCGAGGGCCTATGCGGAAGCCGCGAAGCGGCTGAAAGGGGAGCAGATCAAGATCACCATCCCTGCCGCGCATCGCACAGGTTTCATTGGCAAATTGTTCGGCCGGAGGGCCGTGGCATGAGCCTGATGGCGATGTTCCGCCGGCGTGATTCGGCGCCGGTGGCGCGCGACCGGCTGCAGGTGCTGCTGGCGCATGAGCGTGCGGTGGTGGGCGGGTCGGACCTTATATCGATCCTGCAGGAGGAGATTCTGGCGGTGATCGCCCGGCATGTTCAGGTGGAACGTGACAAGGTGCAGATCAAGCTGGATCGCGGCGACCCGATCTCGATATTGGAGATCGACGTGGAGGTGCCAAGCGAGGCCGCCGCCGCCGCGACGCGCGGCAAACAGGACGCGCGTCCGGCCATGGCCGCCGGCTAAGCGGGGTCCAGCCCGGG
>DATIMO010000544.1:0-9863 GCA_035475215.1 Acetobacteraceae bacterium
AGACGCTATTCTTGTGCCGCACGGCGCTGGTTCCTTTTCGTGTCCCGATTCGGCGTCAACCATCGGGAGCCGAGTAGAATCAATGCCGTGCGCTTCGTACAGCGAAATTAAACCGGACAGCCGTGGGACAAGCCCGGCCATGACGTTTTGCCGCTGGGTATGAGCCGCTGGGTATGATGTGAATCCGCGTCAGGCGGAAAGCGCCTGGGGTGGTTCGGTGCGGATGCGCTTTACCAGCAACTTGTTCAGTGCGTGCACGTAGGCGCGGGCGGAGGCGACGATCGTGTCGGTATCGGCCCCCTGCCCGTCCACCATTTTTCCGTTTTCTTCCAGCCGGACGGTTGTCTTGGCCTGCGCGTCGGTGCCTTCCGTCACCGCGCCGACCGAGAACAATACCAGGTTCGCTTCATGCGGGAAGATCTGGTGGATGGCCTTGAAGGTGGCATCCACCGGGCCATCGCCGGTACTGATCGCGTGCCGCGTTTCGCCATCAACTTCGAGTTCCAGTTCGGCACGCTGCGGCGCTTTTGATCCGGCATGCACATCGAGCGAGATGAAGCGGATGCGTTCGTGATCGCGCATCACTTCGTCATCGACCAGGGCCACGATGTCTTCGTCGTACACCACCTTCTTGCGGTCGGCGAGGTCCTTGAAGCGGCGGAATGCGACATTCAGCGCGTTGTCGCCGATCTCGTAGCCCAGCGTCTTCAGCTTGTCGCGGAAGGCGGCGCGGCCGGAGTGCTTGCCCATCACCAGCGACGACTTGGTCCAGCCGACGCTTTCGGGTGTCATGATCTCGTAGGTGGCGGCGTTCTTCAACACGCCGTCCTGGTGGATACCGGCTTCATGCGCGAACGCGTTGCGTCCGACGATCGCCTTATTGGGCTGCACGTCGAACCCGGTAATGGTCGATAGCAGTTTGGAGACGTTCAGGATCTTGCGGGTCTTGACGTTGTTCCTGAACGGCACGCGGTCGTTGCGCACGCGGATTGCCATCACGATCTCTTCGAGCGAGGCGTTACCGGCGCGCTCGCCGATGCCGTTCATGGTCGATTCGATCTGCCGCACACCGGCACTGATCGCGGCCAGTGTGTTGGCGACCGCCAGGCCCAGGTCGTTGTGGTTGTGCGTGGACAGAACCACTTTTTCAGCGCCGGGGACACGCTCGCGGATCATGGTAAAGATGCGGGTCATGTCTTCCGGCAAGGCGTAGCCGACCGTGTCGGGGATATTGATGGTGGTGGCACCGGCCTCGATCGCCCCTTCGACGCAGCGGCACAGGAAGTCCGGGTCGGTGCGGGTGCCGTCTTCCGCCGACCATTCCACGTCGTCGGTAAACTTGCGGGCCAGGGTAACGCTGTCGCTGACGGCTTCCAGCACCTGATCCGGTTCCATGCGCAACTTGTATTTCATATGCAGCGCGCTGGTGCTGATGAAGCTGTGGATGCGCTTGCGCTTGGCGGCGCGGACGGCTTCGCCGGCCCGCAGCACGTCTTCGCGGCCGGAGCGGGCGAGGCCGCAGATGACCGGCGTATCGTCGCGCTGACCGATGCTTTCGGCGATGGCTTTAACCGACTCGAAATCGCCGGGCGAGGCGATGGGGAAGCCGGCTTCCATCACGTCGATGCCCAGTTCGGTCAGGGCTTCGGCCATGCGCAGCTTTTCGTTGATGTTCATGGAGAAGCCGGGCGACTGCTCGCCGTCGCGCAGGGTGGTATCGAAGATGATGATACGGTTATCGTCCAGCTTGCCGAAGCTGGGATGCTCGATGGTCATTGTGTGGTGCGTCCTTCGGGATGTGAACACGCTCAGCCGGTCAGGGGTTCCCCCGAGCGATGGCCGGCGGCTAGCAGCCCGGCGCGGCGCTCAGGGGCGGCTAAGTCGAAGGAGCAGGCTCAGGGCGAGCAGGCGCAGGCCGTTGCGCGCCGCGAAGCGGGCGGTTCGGCGGGCCATGCGGATGCCGCAGCAGAGGAGCATAGGAGTAGGTATAGGCCGATTGGGGGCGGGGCGCAATGGGGTGAGTTTGCAGGGAGCGATCCCCTGATTTCGGGAATAACGGGATTGGGGTCACGCGAGATTGTTAGCACTGACAAATCAGGTCGCAATGGCTCTTGCGAGACAGACTGAACGAGACGAATGCACGGATTCCGGCAGCACCCATCCCGATTATGCACCGATAGAGGGTAGTGCATAATGCTATTGCGAACCTCGAATCCTATGCTATTATTTTCCTGGTGAAGGCGGTTCGCTATACGGCCGATGCCGCAAAGGCCCTCAGGCGCCACGCCACTGTCGCTTCGCGCATCCGCGGTGCGGTGACGGACTATGCCACGGATCAGACGGCGCATGCGAACAACGTGACACGACTTGTCGGATCGACGGCGAAGCGCTTGCGGGTCGGCACCTACCGCGTCGTCTTCGAGGAGAGTGAGACGGGTTGCTTGTCACTAAAGTAGCACCGCGCGGAAGTGCCTACTGATGGAGCTCGACAATGAGCATTCAAACAATCGTCTCCCCGTCCGGCGATGAGTTGGTCGTGATGAGCCGACAGGAATACGAAGATCTGATCGACTCTCGCAATCATGCGGCGGCCCTGCGCGGCGTTGCGGCCGGCTCCATGCCAACGCTGTCCGACACCGAGATGGATGCATTTCTGGCTGCACCGACGCCGCTGGCTTTCTGGCGTCGGCGTTGCAGCCTTACGCAGGCGGCGCTGGCCCGCTCGGTCGGCATATCACAAGCGTATCTTGCGCAAATCGAGACCGGCCGCCGGATCGGAGACGTGGGGCTCTACGCCCGGCTCGCGCGTCGTCTCGCGGTTCGGATTGAGGACCTGGTCGCCGAAGAGCTTGATGGCAACGACGAAGCCGCGGGTGGCGGCCCCTCGGGTCAAGACCTCATGTCCGTTTCCTGTCCTGAGAGGTGACCCGCCTCATCGTGTGTCGATGATCGAGGGTCGCGCCAGATGGTCTGGCGTGGAGCCTCAGGCACAGGAGACGGGTCATGGAGCAGCGTACACGATTCATCGGCATGGACGTACACAAGGACACGATTGCCGTGGCGCTCACCGCAATGGGCGAGGCGGGCAAGGCCACACAATACGGAACCATCGCCAACACGCCGGCGGCACTGGGGAAGCTGGTCCAGCGGTTGCGTGAGGCCGGCAGTGGAGCGTTGAAGTTCTGCTACGAAGCCGGCCCCTGCGGCTACGGGGTGCATCGCCGCCTCACCGGGCTGGGGGAAGACTGCATGGTGGTGGCCCCCTCGATGATCCCGCGCAAGAGCGGCGAACGGCAAAAGAACGACAAGCGTGACGCTGGCAGCCTTGCCGTCTTGCATCGTGGTGGTCTGCTGAGCGCAGTCTGGGTTCCGGATACCGCCCACGAAGCGATGCGCGATCTGATCCGTGCGCGGCTGGGGGCGGTGCGGGCGGTGCGAGCGGCACGCCAGCAATTGAGCGGGTTCCTGCTGCGCCACGAGCGGACCTATCGCGACGGCCGGCGGGCCTGGACGAAGGCGCATCGTGGCTGGCTGGCCGATCAGAGCTTCACCGAACCCGCGCAGCAGATCGTGCTGGAGGAAAGCATCGAAGCGGTGCGTCTGGGTGAACAGCGGCTTGATCGCGTCGATGGACATCTGCGTGTGCAGATACCGAGCTGGTCGCTCTTCCCGCTGGTGCGGAACCTGTGCGCGCTGCGTGGCGTGGACGTCATCGCCGGCGCCGACCTCGCCGCCGCCATCGGTGATCCCGCACGCTTCGCCACCGCGGCTGATTTCATGGCTTATCTCGGCCTGGTGCCGTCCGAGCACTCCTCCGGCCAGCGCCGCCGCATCGGGGCCATCACCAAGGCCGGCGACATCCATGCCCGAACACTGCTGATCGAGGCCGCGCACAGTTACCGCCTTCCAGCCCGTGTCGCGCGCCGCAAGCTGAAGGCCGTCGAAGCGGTGCCGGATGCGGTGCGGGCGATCGCCTGGAAGGCGCAGCTCCGGTTGTGCCAGCGCTACCGACAGATGATCGCGAAAGACAAGCCGAAGCAGGTTGTGGTCACGGCGATCGCGCGCGAACTGGCTGGCTTCGTCTGGGCCATTGCCTGCATCACGTCAGATCCGCCGGTGAAGACCGCCACAACAACGGCAGAGCCGGAAGGGGTTTGTGCAGGTGGGTCCACAGGCCGCTCCCGCGCTCCGCTCCGCAATGCGGCGTGAGGGCGCTTCGCTGCGCGCGGCTGCAACCTATGGACTACCTGCACAAACCGTCCTGGTCTGACCGAAGCGAACGTGACGGCATGACAGCGCCACATCACTCGATCGGCTGACCGGCGGTCGGCACCGATCCGGCATGCACGGCGGAGGGCGGGAACCGGTCAGGGCGATCCTCGACCTCGGGCTTTGGAACCCAACTTCCGCGTCAAGACAGAGGCAGGCCCGCGACGCATCATGGTCTTGCGGTAGCCAACCCGCGTATCACAGCATGATCAACCGTCGCTCAGCGCCCGCCCTCCACCGCGTATGCTTGCATCAGAAGCAACGATCGGGACAATAGACCCGGCTTGGAATTCTACGTCCGCAACCCTTGAAAACGGACATGACAGCCCGAGGGAATGCGTCGCCGGCCATGACGAAGCGGAGGTAGCGCCGACTCTCACGAGAGCCGGGTGAAACCATCCGCGCTCCAATCTTCGCTGCCGGCGCCGTAGTGAACGAAGAACAGGCCGGCGGGGTCGTATTTCGTCTTTACCGCACGCAGGCGCGCGTAGTTGGCACCCCAGAACGACCGTTGCCAGTCGTGCTCGAAGAAGTTGCTTTCCGATACGTAAGAGCCGGCGTTCGGCATGCGTCGCTGTCGGCGGCGTTGGTGCATGCCGCGAGCAGCGGCTGCACTTTGATTAGGTGGCCGCCCACGGACTGGTTCAATTTTTCCCAGGCTGCGGCGTTTGGCCATTCGGGGTCGGTGGGGCGGACGCGGCGGAATTTTGCTGGCGTTGGCGCGGCGCTCTGGGCCGCTGGATGGGCAATGGGCCGCAGCGGAAGTGTTGCAGTCGCGGCGAGCAGGCTTCGCCGATTCATGTTGACGCTCCGTTGTGTGGGACGGCACGGACCGTCATCGGTAGCACGCAAGCGACAGAATTGTGCACGCGATGGAGCTGCGAGCGGCTCGCCGGAACTGAATCGAACGCGTCGAATGCCGGTTCCCCGCCAACCCTCACCCGGTTTGCTTCGCAACCCGACCTCTCCCGCGGAGCGGGAGAGGTGATCGTATGGCGGCTAAACCCCCTTCCCCGGCGGCGTCTTCTGGATCGCGCCGGTCATAGGGATGAAGAACACGCCCATGTCGCGGCGGGAATGCACCTTCCCTTCCGCATCCTTCGTGTAAACGTACAGCACCTGCCCGCGCTTGAACGGCTGGCCGATGGGAATGATCATCCGCCCGCCTGGTTTCATCTGTTTGAACAATTCCGGCGGAGCGTATTCGGCGGCACAGGTCACCATGATCAGGTCGAAGCCGCCTTCCACCTCCGGCCAGCCGTAATAGCCGTCACCAACCTTGGTGTGGACGTTGTCGTAGCCGAGCGGGGTGAAGATCTTCGCGACGGCCTTGCCCAACGGCTCGATGATTTCGATCGAATAGGCCTGCGCCACGATGCGCGACAGCAATGCGCTCTGAAAGCCGCTGCCGGTGCCGATTTCCAGCGTGGTCTGCCCGGGCTGCGGATCGGCGATCTGGGTCATGTAAGCCTGGCCGAGATAGTCCGACAGCGCGGATCCATAGCCGATCGCCCAGGGCTTCGGCTCGCTTTCATACGCCTCACCGGGCGCGGCGCGGTGCTCGGAGTACACATAGTGAAAATACTCGCGCGGAACCACCTGGAAGGCGGCCATCACGCGCGGATCGGGCGTGTGCAGTCGGTCCTTCAAGTAGGCTTCGATTCGCTTCATTGCCGCCGGCTTGCGCGCCTGGATCGCGTCGAACTGCGCCTCGGTCAGGCTGACCGGGCGACCGGACGCGCGCATGGCGGTTTCGTACGCCTCGCGGTTCCAGGTTCCCGGGGGACTGCCCGGTGCGGCGAAGGCGGGGCGGATCAGCGCTGCCGCCGCAGCGGTGCTGATCAGTCCGCGCCGGGTGATCGGGCCGGATGGTGAAACCAATGCACGCGCCTCCGAGCAGCGGGAAAAGCCAAGGCAGATGTAGCATAAAGTCCCGCGGCACACAGCAACAGCAGCCGGAAGCCGCTTTCCCGCGCGATCAGATTAGCGAGCGGCGTGGCGACCACCGAAAATGCGCCGTTCAGGCCCCAGGCCCAGGGCAGCGCGGCGCCGGTGCCCAATCGCGACAGCCCGAGAGGGAACGGCAGGCCGAGCGCAAAAGCCAGCGGCGCCATCACGGCCACGGCCAGCACCGCCCGCATCGCCCAGGGTGCGCCCAGCGTGGCGAGGATTGCCGGTTGAAGGCCGACATAGGTTGCAACGCACCAGCCGGCGGTGACGATTGCGGCCAGCGCGATCCCCTGGCGCGGGCGCTGCATGAAACGACCGGACGCGGCGCTGCCGAGGCCGGAGAAGATCAGCATCCCGGTCAACACCAGTGCGAAACCGCTGGTGCGATCGCCGAGCCACAGACTGGTCTGCTCGATGAGGTAGATCTCGAGGAACAGAAACCCCAGGCCAAGCGCTGGAAAATACAGCAATATCCAGCCGATGCCGCCGGCTTCCGGGCGCAGCCGCCCGGCGATCAGCGGCACCAGAAGCACGGCCAGGGCGATCACCACCGCCTGTGCCAGCACGGCCAGATTGACCAATGCGCCGATCTCGGCCTGCGGCAGCACTTCCAGCCTTCGCACCAACAACCCGATCTGCGACAGGCGCAGTGCGGAGAAGAAGAACGGTCGGTCGAGCGTCATCGGCGCCAGACTGAAGGCATCAGCCGATTGGGTGTTCTTGCCGGCCAGTACGGCGGCGGCCTCGTCGGCGATCGAATCGTCGGGGCCGCCAGAGGTGACTTCGCCGGAGGTGAAAGAAACCGCCGGGAGGTCGTTGTAGATATTACTGCGCGCGGCGGTGACATCGAGGCCGGGGTAGTACGATACGTCGAAGGACCGCTGGTCGCAGAAGCGCCGAACCTCGGCGATCCGGGCAGCGGTCCAGGGTGCGTCGGACACCAGCAGGCGCGCGTTCCACGCCGAGCGATAGACCACCACGTGCGCTGCCGGATCCGCTACGCCGATCTGCTGAAGCGCGGTGCGGGCGGTGGCGAGGGCGCGCAAGGCATAGACCGGGAAATCGCGGATCGAGACCGGCAGCGACACGATGCCGCCGGGTTGCAGGTGGTGCAGATAGGCGGCGATGGCCTCCACGGTGAATGCGGTGCCGTTGGCCGGTGCGGCATCCAGGAAATCAGCCGAAATATCAATAATGTCGTAGCGTGCGTTGGATTGCGCCGCGGCCAACGGGCCCTGACCGGAGAAGCGCACCCGGTCGTTGTCTTGCGGCGGCGACGGTCCCAGCCCGTAGCGAAGGGCGCGGCGGAGCACTGGCTCCGGTTCCAGCGCGACCACCTTGGCGGCCCCGAGATGCAGCGCCTCGGCGATGCGGAAACCGCCGGATGCGCCGGCCAGCAGCACGCTCGGATGGGCGATCAGTTGATACGGCAACGCATCCAGCGATGCGCCGGCGTAGCCGACATCCAGCGCTCCGGCGCGCGGCAGCCCGGCAATGCGGTGGCCATCCCGATACAGCCCGAAGCTGCGCGGCGGCCCGGGCAGTCCCAGCATGCCGGCATCGTTGGAGACATCGGTGTCCACACGCTCGGTGAAATCATCGAGCAGCGTGTAAACGCCACGCGGGGAATAGTGCTCGGCCAGCACCTGAGCGCCGGGCGTGTGCAGCGGGGCGTATATCGGCTTGTAGTCGCTGATCTGCGGCTGACTGCCGAGCAACAGCAGTGCCTCGGCAGCGATCAGCGCGGTGCAGCTCGCCCCGCGGCCGATCCATGGTCGCGCCGTGGGCCACATACCGCTTATCGCCAATGGCACCAGCAATGCCGGGACCAGCCGGAAAGGATGCAGCAGGAACATCAGCCCGAGCACGAGCGCCGCGCCGATGCCGGCGCCGGTCAGATCCCACGCATAGACGCTGCCGACGCGGTCCGCGTTGAGCACGAAACTCAGGCTGACGAACAGACCGGCAAAGAAGAAGAATGGCAGCAGCGCCGCGTAATATCCGGCGATGTTCCATAGCTGCGCGGCCCAGGTGACGGGATTCTGCAATTGCAATGGGTTGAACGGGTTTTCCGCAGTGAAGTGGAAGCCGATGGCTGCGCTCAGGATCAGCAGTGCCGGAAGCGCGCCGAGCACGGCAGCGCCGTGTCGCGCGGCGGCATCGCGCGCCAACGCAACGGCAACGCCGCTCAGTGCAAAACCCGCCATGACGATGGAGATGACCCAGTAGCCGTAATCCGACCACTCGGCGACGGCGAAGTAGCGGGTCAGCGCGATTTCGTAACCAATGGTCGTCAGCGAGACCAGGAACAGCGGCAGCAGCGCGAAACTGCGCCGCGCCGTGGTAGCATGCATCACGGCCAGATCCGCTGGCGGATGAACGCCTCCATCAACGCGTCGAATCGCGCCGGCTGATCGACAAAAAGGGCATGACCGACATTCTCGAACACCGCGGTTTCAGTGTCTGGGCGGTTGCGCGCCAGGTTGGCGGCCTGAGCGGCGAAACCAGGACGCACGATATACAGGATCGGCTTGTCAGTCGCATACACCGCGTTCCGCCAGTAGCTGCGCGGCACAGGATAGGCCAGAAGCGCGCGCGCCGCCCAGTCCGGGGTGTGCAGCGTGGCCTCGGTCAGGCGATCCAGCCAGATGGGGTCCTGCGGGGTGCGGAACATGGTGCGGACGAACCGCTCCATATACACGTCGTGCGGGACGGGCCGCCCGGGACGGCGATGGACCGGCAGGGGCGCCGGTTCTTCTCCGACCGAGTTGTCCACCAGCACCAAGCCTGCGAGCATCCCGTCCCCGTGGCTGTGGACGTACGCCAGCGCATCCAGCACGCCGAGCGACCAACCGACAAGCAGCACCGGGGCCGGACCGAGGTTCGCGATCAACTCGGCAATGTCCTGACCGCGACGGACGGGCTCGTAGCCGGACGAGGCTACCGCCGACTCGCCCTGCCCGCGGGGATCGAAGGCAATCACATGGTCCGTACGGCCGAACGCGGCGATCTGCCGTGCCCAGATCCAGGCCGGCATGGTCCAGCCGGGGATGAAGACGATGGAATGTCCGGCTTTCGGCCCAGCATCGAGATAGTGCAGCCGCACTCCGTCACTGGCCTGGAAGAACCGATCGGTGACGCCCGGCAGGGTCTGCGCGCGCGCGGCGGCGGCGAGCAGGGCGGCCGCCAGCAGGGCAAAGGCGAAGCGCAACAGTTGCGACGCACGCATTAGCGCAGGAGACGAATGCGCGGGAGTCGTGTCAATGAAGAAGTGTCAGGATCCCCAGGCGCCCACGCAAGCCCACAGCTGTCACATTGAAGATTCAAGCGGGATCTGTGCTTTTTCCATCAAGACAGGTCCCCGAGTCCCGTCACGGCCGGACTTGTCCCTGTCATCTCCTGCACGTGTGGCTACCGACGTGGGGGTGCTCGGGACAGGCCTGGACAAGCCAGGGCACTACGGAGGCGGGCCGCCTCTTGAACCCTGCCATCAAATCCCGACCAAGTGATTCAGGAGCCGAGATTGACCACTTGCACCCGACGATTGCGCGGCTCGGACACCTGATCGCCGGTACGCACCAGCGGGTCGCTTTCGCCTACGCCGACTGCCTGAAGCCGTGCGGCAGGGATGTTGAAGTTCTGTT